>JBHAEV010000182.1:0-15495 GCA_041855735.1 Lachnospiraceae bacterium | reverse complement strand
GTTTCTTTCTCTATTATAACAGCATATCGACATGGATGAAATTATCCCTTTGTCTTTTAGGAATCATTTCTATGCATCAACGGGCAGAACCCGTAAATACCCCTTACAAGCCTTTTTATGGGCTTTCATTATTCAGCATATTTTTTCAATTCCAACAGATGAATTGCTGTTGGTCTTTCTTGCTTACTCAAAACCGCTTCGTGAATGAGTATTCCGGGCCCCGTGACACCAGTGTCCGGACTTTTGGAAACCGCCATACCGGTAGATAGGAAACCGGCATTTCGGTGATAGGAAACCATCGATCCGGTAATGGAATCCAAACTTATGACACCTTAGAATTATGGTATGCGTCTCAATGGCGTAAATAATTCTAAGGAGGTCGCTCATATGACCAAGTACCGAGAGATCCTGCGGCTGGCAAGTCTGGGTCTCAGTCAACAGAGCATCGCTGACAGCAGCGGTGTTTCCAAAAAGACGGTCAATCGTGTGCTAAAACAGGCAAAGGAGCTTATTTTTGTTTCTTCTGATTTCGCTAATCGAGTATACTTACGCCAAAAGATACTTCTTCGCCTCCAAACAACCTATCCCCCGGGGTATATCAATTTCCTCATACCCACTCTACGGAAACAGAAACACACATATATTTCAGCTCATAAATCGCTGAACTCTTGATTTATTGAGCTTTTCTCGACAGAAGGCACACCGTCTCCACATGCGCCGTATAACAAAAACAGTCAAACGGCTGAATCACGCTCACTTGATATTCCTTGGTAAGCTTAAAAAACTCTTTCAAATCCCTCGCCAGTGTTTTGGGATTGCAGCTCACATACACGATCCTCTTCGGAGCCATTTCTTTCAATGCCCTCAGAAAATCCGTGGTGCTTCCGCTTCTCGGCGGATCCATGAAGACGACATCCGGTCTTACTTTTTCGTTTGCCATCGCAAGCATGAATTTTGTGGCGTCCTCTTCAAAGAATCGGATGTTTTCGATCCGATTGACACCGGCATTTACCATTGCATCGCAAATCGCCGCCTCGTTCAGCTCCACACCGTATACCTCTTTTGCTTTTTTTGCGGCAATGAGACCGATCGTGCCGATTCCGCAGTAAGTATCCAATACGGTCATATCCTTGTTCAGTTTGGCCGCTTCGATGGCGAAAGCATAGAGCTTCTCGGTTTGAACCGCATTGATTTGATAAAAGCTTTGCGGAGAAATACGAAACTTCGTATCGCAAAGGATGTCCTCGATATATCCTTTTCCGTGCAATACCACATCTCTCTCCCCCAATACCATGCTGTCACCCCTTTTGTTGATATTCTGGACAATGGTATTGATTTGAGGGTGGAGTTTCAGCAACTCTTTTACAAAATGATTTTTATTCGGAAAAATCGGGGAGGCGGTGACGATAACCACCATCATCTGCCCCGTCGTCTTGCCCACACGAATCAGAACATGGCGAATCAGTCCGTGACCGGTATCCTCGTCATATGCCCTCATTCGAAAGGAGGAGAATAATTGCTTTAATGTTTTCAGAACCTTGCCTGCCTCACGGTCTTCGATCTTGCAGTCCTCGATATCGATGAGCCGATGCGATTTCTTCTCATATATTCCGGCAATGATTTTGCCCTTTGAATGCCCGACGGCGGCACTGACCTTGTTGCGATAGTAAAAACTGTCGCTCATGCCGATGATCGGTTGAACTTTCCCGAATGGAGATAATAAAAGTTTAGCCTCGGACATTTTCATTCCCAGGCTAAACGCATAATCTTTTTCAATATAGTCACATCCTCCGCATTTGGCGGAATATTTACAGATTCGATCGGAGACCTTCCCGGGAATCCCTTCCTTCTTCGCGGCGAATGCGTGCTTTTTCAACTCTGTTTTACCAATTCCGCGGTTTCGTTTTTCAGCCATTTCGCTTCCTCTTCGCTTAATCGTGGAGCCAGTGTATCATATACCATCTTTTGATACCGATTGAACATCGAAACTTCTTCCTGCGTCATCACGCCGACATCCATCGGTTTCGGATCCAGAGGCGCAACGGTCAGGGAACGAAATCGCAAAAATCCCGGAACTTCATCTTCTTCCACCAACACAAGATTCTCAATACGGATGCCGTGACTTCCTTCGACATACATGCCCGGTTCATTGCTCAAAATCATGCCCGGTGCCAGCTCGACATTGCGATCGGCATACACACTCGGCTTAAACCGAATGGAATTCGGTCCCTCATGTACGGTATTGCAGAACCCGACTCCATGCCCCGTACCGTGGTTATAATCCAGCCCGTATTGCCAGAGTCGTTCCCTTGCCAAAGTATCCAGATTGGTGCCGCTTGCTCCTTTTTTAAATCTCGCATTCAACAATCGCAGCATCCCCACCGTGACCAGGGTGTAGTGCAGTTTCTGCTCCTGTGTCACCTCTCCGAGTGCCGTGGTTCTCGTGATATCCGTCGTTCCGTCCAGATAGGAACCGCCGGAATCGTACAGGAACAATCCCTTCGGCAACAGTCTTGCCGCAGTTTCTTTTTGCACATGATAGTGTACGATTGCCCCGTTTTGCGCATAGCCGGCAATGGTATCGAAACTGAGCGAAACAGACTTCTCATCCGCCAGTCGCAAGCGGTCCAGATAATCTGCGGCATCCCATTCTGTAAGCACATTTCCTTTGGAAACTTCTTCTCTCAGCCATTTCGTAAATCGTGTCACATATACGCCGTCACGAATATGCGCTTCCACAGTGTGACGGATCTCCGTTTCATTCTTTATGATTTTCATCATGGTCAAAGGCGAAATGTCCAGACGAATCCGATTTGCGCCTTCCAGCACTTTCATCGTTTCATAATTGCAGTCCACGCTGTCCATGAGAATATGGCGATCTCGAATGCCGGCTAAAAAGGAATAAAATTCATCGTAATCCCTGATTTCGATTCCGGACGAATGCAGATACTCTCCGATCTCGGCATTCACCGCCTCTTTTGCAACAAAGAGAAGGCAATGTGTCATATCCAGATACAGATATGCCATAAACAGCGGATTGTATGCAATGTCACTTCCCCGCAGATTCGTAAACCATGCGATATCGGAAAGCGAACATACCAAATGAGCATCCACTTTAACTCTTTGTAATTCTTTTCGAACCCGCTCCAATTTGGATATGGTGGACTCCCCGCAGTACTTCTCCAGAGAAAATATGCTCTCCTTGCTCACCGGCGGCCGGTTCATCCAAACCGAATCAACAATGTCTTCGTCCGTTTTCAAAGAAATGCCGTTTTCTTCCATGCATGCCTTCAGTTCTCTGCCCTCGATCACACTGTAGAGGGGACCGTAAAATCCCACAACGGAACCCTTATTTAATTTGTCGGCAAGCAGTTTCGAAATGGTGGGTACACCGCTCTCGCCCTGCTTCATCAGCTCGATTCCGGAACCTTCCAGCTCCACCTGTGCCTGAATAAAATACCGGCCGTCCGTCCACAGATACGCACTGTCCGTCAAAACGACCAAAGTTCCGGCACTTCCGGTAAAACCGCTCAAGTATTTTCGGCAGGCATCATGCTCCCCCACATATTCACTTTGATGGGCATCGGAGGAGGGAGAAATCCACGCATCCAGTCCCTTTTCCTTCATGATTTTTCTTAAAGCAATGATTTCCGCTCTCATATATTCTCCTGTCTAAGCAATTTCATCTTATTTTGTCAAAAGATGCAATCTATTCGAGAAACAGTCCGAAATGCACGCATGCATTCCATATCCCGTCCTTGTCGATATCATCCGTCACATAGTCCGCAAGTTCCTTCAATTCCGGATGTGCATTTCCCATTGCGATTCCCACGCCCGCTTCCTTGATCAACTGCGCATCATTCATCGCATCCCCGAACGCATAGACATCCTTCATATCGATTCCGAAATACCTGCACAGATGGGTAATCCCGACCGCCTTGCTCATATTACCTTCCATGATGTCCGCTCCCCAGTTTCCGGAAAAGAAAGGCAGGTATAACTCCGGAAAATGTTTTGCAATGTCATGCGCACCTTCCTCCGGTCCGACATACACCATGGAATGCACGTCCATCTTTAAAAGGTCCGAGGGATCCTTAAAATTCCGGAAACTCTCGCCCCAGCGAATTCGATCCATCTCCACGATAAAATCCGGATTGATGTAATAGTCTTCATCATCCTTGGTCAGACCGATGGAATAATTCTTCTCGATGCAAAACCGGTACAGACGTTCCTTAATGTCCGGATTGAAAATATGATTGAAAATGAGTTTGTCATCCACAACCACATGGCTGCCGTTCATCGAAACAACCGCATCCGGTTTCACGATATCCAAAAAGGGGGCACCGTGTACATTAAACATATCTCTTCCGCTTGCAATGACGATCTTATCCCCTGCTTTTTTCAACAAGTCGATGGACTTCAGCGCCGAGTCCGGAATCCGGTATACCGCGTGATCCAGCAAGGTCATATCAAGATCAAAGCTGATCAATTTCATTCTCTTACCTCAAATCCCGCATCCGTAATCGCATCCTTGATCCTTTGCAAATCCACCGGGGCATGCAATTCCACCGTGGCGGTTTTTGCATCCAGATCCGCTTCCACCGATGCCACACCTTCAATTTTCGAAACGCTTTTTTCAACACTCGCCTTGCAATGCCCACAGCTCATCCCATCCACATTCAATACGATCTTCTCCATCTTTTTCCCTCCTTGTTTTTCATGTTCCCTCTCGATTGGCATCGTTTTGTTTGATACCGTCGCATTCGATGTACCGGCGACTCTTTTTTTTTGAAATCCCTTCAACAACAGTGCATTGGTGACAACACACACACTGCTTAAACTCATGGCGGCCGCTCCGAACATCGGATTGAGTGTCCATCCCGTAATTCCGACAAACACCCCTGCAGCAAGCGGAATTCCCAGTACATTATAAAAGAATGCCCAGAATAGATTTTGCTTGATTTTTCGAATGGTTGCTCTGGAGAGGTCGATTGCGTTCACCACATCCATCAAAGAAGAATTCATCAGTACAATATCCGCCGATTCGATTGCGACATCGGTACCCGCTCCGATCGCAATTCCGACATCCGCTCTGGCAAGGGCGGGCGCATCATTGATTCCGTCTCCGACCATGGCAACTTTTTTGTTCTGCTCCATCAGACCGCGCACTTTTTCTTCCTTTTCATTCGGAAGAACTTCCGCGAATACATGATCGATGCCTGCCTGATCGGCGATTGCTCTTGCGGTATTTTCATTGTCACCCGTCAGCAGAATGACATCCACTCCTTCTTTTCTCAGCTCCTGTATCGCTTCATAGGAATCCGGCTTGATCTCATCCGCCACCGAAATAATGCCGAGTATTTTCCCGTCTTCCACAAAGTACAGCGGCGTTTTTCCCTGTTCGGAAAGTCCCTGACCGATTTCCACAAATCGAATACTGCTTTCTTTGGCATGCAGACGATTGGATTTTGCCAATTCGTGCAGCATGCGGCGATTGCCGGCATAATAGGTTTTGTCACCCAGATTTGCCTGAATCCCGCTTCCCGCTTCCGCTTTGAAATCCGTAACCTGCAAAAATTCCACACCTTCCTCTTTTGCCTTTTCCACAATCGCCTTGGCAAGCGGATGCTCCGATGCCGACTCGATGGATGCCGCAAGCGAAAGCAGGTGAAGCCTCTTATCATCTAATGCCGGATTCTTCATATACTCTCTGCCGCTTTCCCCGAAGGTGTTGTTCGAAAGAAAATCGGTGTCGATCATATCCGGATCCGAACCGGCAATGATTTCATCATATAATACAATATCCGTCACACTCGGTGCTCCCTTTGTAACAGTGCCTGTTTTGTCCAGAACGACCACTTCGACCTGTTTCAATATTTCCAGCGCCTCCGCCGATTTCACCAGCACGCCGATTTCCGCACCCTTTCCCGTTCCGACCATGATGGCGACCGGAGTCGCAAGTCCCAGGGCGCAAGGGCAGGAAATCACCAGAACGGAAATCGCATTGTTCAAAGCATAGGTCAAATCTTTTCCGAGGAATAGCCACACCAAAAATGTCAATGCCGCTATAACCATAACCACCGGCACGAAAATTCCGGACACCCTGTCCGCCAATTGGGAAATCGGCGCTTTGGATGAGGACGCTTCTTCCACAAGAGCGATGATTTTGGATATCGTGGTGTCTTCTCCGATTGCCGTCGCCTTCATTTTTACAAAACCGGAGTTGTTGATGGTTGCGGCGGTCAATTTGGAGCCTTCCGCCTTTTCCACCGGCAGACTTTCGCCGGTAATTGCGGATTCATCCACATTGCAGCGTCCCTCGATGATGATCCCGTCCACCGGGATGCTCTCTCCTGAGCGTATGATGACGATATCTCCGAGCACCACTTCTTCCGTCTGTATCTCCATCTCCACATCGCGCAGCACATGCGCCGTCTTCGGCGACAGATCCAGCAGCTTGGAAATCGCTTCGGATGTTCTCCTCTTCGCCCTGCTTTCAAAATATTTGCCGAGCGTAATCAGCGTCAATATGGTGGAAATCGATTCAAAATACACATGATGCTTGTGGTGTTCCGCATGGGAAAAATCACCGGAAGCAATAAAATATGTGATCTGGTATAAATAAATGATTCCGTGAATGAATGCGGCTCCGGTGCCGACCGCAATCAAAGAATCCATATTCGGACTTTTGTTCATCAGTGCTTTCACGCCGCTGATGAAAAACTTGCGATTGATGTACATGACCGGAAGCGTCAACAACAATTGTGTCAGCACATTTGCCGCGGCGAACTCCGGCTTTGCGATGGAACTCGGCAGAGGCATACCCACCATGCTGCCCATCGTGATATACATGAGTACGGTCAGAAACACCAGAGAGGCATACAGGCGAACTCGCATCTCCTTCAACTCGTCCGGCATATTTGCCTTCGTCGCTGTCGTTTTCTTGCCGCCCTGCTTTAATGCGGCGCCATAACCGGCATTTTCCACCGTTTTTATAATAATATCGGAATTGAGTTTGCTTTCATCGTACTCCAACTGCATGGAATTGGTCAAAAGATTCACCTGACAGGACCGGATTCCGTCCAGCTTGCTTACATCCTTTTCCACCCTGGCACTGCATGCCGCGCAACTCATACCCGTGATGTCGTATTTTTCTCTCATTTTTCTCCATTTGATATCATCAAAGACTGTTCATTCAACGTATTTTTCGTTGTCACAATGCTTCCATGATATACCTTTATCGGTTTTACTGTACTTCCGCCTCCAGCATCTTCTCGAGTGCGGTCAGTTTGGTGCAAAGACACAGCAGATGCGCCGCGATTTTTAAATCCTCCACCGGCGGAAAACTCGGTGCGATTCGGATATTGGAGTCCTTCGGATCCTTTCCTCCCGGAAAAGCCGCACCGGCAGGCGTCATCACCACTCCCGCCTTTTTCAGACGGTCAATGACTTTTTTTGCACATCCTTCCATCGTATCAAAGGAAATAAAATATCCGCCCTTCGGTTTATTCCATGTCGCAATGCCGAGTCCTCCGAGTTCCGTTTCCAGGGTATTGATGATCATTTCAAATTTCGGTCTCATACTGCCCGCATGCTTTCGCATATGTTCATGCATACCGTGAATATCCTTGAAAAAGCGCACATGGCGCAGCTGATTTACCTTGTCATGCCCGATGGTCTGGTTGACCAGCTGGCTCTTGATATCCGTGAGATTATTCAGCGAAGTGGCAATCGCCGCGATCCCCGAACCCGGAAAGCTCACTTTGGAAGTCGAGGCGAATTTATATACGATATCCGCATTTCCTGCCAATTGACACTCATTTAAGATCTCGATCAGCTCATCCTTGTCATCCTCATAGAGATGATGAATGGTATATGCATTATCCCAGAAGATTCGAAAATCTTTCGCTGCCGGTTTCAGTCTTGCAAAACGCTTTACGACCGCATCGGAATAGGAATTTCCGGTCGGATTGGAATATTTCGGAACGCACCAGATGCCCTTTATGGATTCGTCATTCGCAATCAACTTCTCGATCATATCCATGTCCGGTCCGTCGTCCAGCATCGGTACCGAAATATGTTCAAAACCGAAATACTCGGTAATGCCGAAATGCCGGTCATAACCGGGTACGATGCAGAGAAATTTCACCTTTTTCAACTTGCACCATGGGGTATTTCCCATAATTCCGTGAGTAAACGCCCTTGATATCGTGTCATACATGATGTTCAGACTGGAATTCCCGTAAATGATGATATTCTCCGCCGGCACTTCCATCATGTCGCCCATCAGGGCTTTTGCTTCCGAAATGCCGTCCAGGACTCCGTAATTTCGGCAATCGGTCCCGTCTTCGCATTTCAAATCCGAATCACCGGACAACACATCCATCATTCCCATGGACAAATCCAATTGTTCAATGCTCGGCTTTCCGCGGCTCATGTCCAGCTTCAGATCACGCTTTTGCATCTCCTTGTATTCTCTTTTCAGTTCATCCCTTAATGCCAGTTTCTCTTCTCTGCTCAATTCATTGTATGCCTTCATTTTCCGCCCTCACTTTTTTCTATGACTGTCGTTTGTCTGTCGCATGCCTATTCTACGACCACTCTGCAAAAATTCTTCTTCCCTCTTTTAAAGAGCTTTCCTTCGCCTGCAAACTCTTCCTTTTGAAACAGGAACCGGATATCTTTCAAAACCTCTCCGTCGACCGAAACACCACCCTGCTCGATGTTTCGTCTTGCTTCCGACCTTGTTTGGGAAAGCTTAGCCTTGATCAAAACGGAAATGATATCAATACCGTCCTCCGAAAAATCCTCCTCCGAAAGCGATACTGTCGGAGCATTTGCCAGATCGCCGCCGCCGACGAACAATGCCTTGCTTGCCGACTCCGCTTTCTTCGCTTCCTCTTCGCCATGCACCAGTTTTGTCAGGTCGAAAGCCAGAATCTCTTTCGCGGTATTGAGCTGTGCACCCTCCCAATTCTCCATCTCCCGAATCTGCTCCATCGGAATGAAGGTCAGCATTCGAATGCAGTTGAGAACATCCGCATCCGGAAGATTTCTCCAATACTGGTAAAACTCAAACGGCGAAGTCTTTTTGGGATCCAGCCACACCGCACCGGATGCGGTTTTCCCCATCTTGTTGCCTTCGGAATTCATCAGCAGGGTAATCGTCATTGCATGTGCGTCTTTTCCCAGCTTTCTTCGAATCAGCTCGGTGCCTGCCAGCATATTGGACCACTGATCATCGCCTCCGAATTGCATATTGCAGTCGTAATCCATAAACAATTTGTAAAAGTCATAGGCCTGGAGAATCATATAATTGAATTCCAGAAACGAAAGTCCCTTCTCCATCCTTTGCTTATAGCACTCCGCCCTCAGCATGTTGTTGACGCTGAAATGCGGTCCGACCGAACGGATAAACTCCATGTAATTCAAATCCCGAAGCCAGTCCGCATTGTTGACCATCCTCGCCTTGCCTTCACCGAATTCGATAAACTTCGACATCTGCTGTTTGAAACGTTCGCAGTTGTAGTCGATGGTCTCCAGTGTCATGACATTTCGAAGATCCGATCTCCCCGACGGATCCCCGATCATCCCCGTGCCTCCTCCGACCAGAGCAATCGGCTGATTTCCCGCCATTTGCAATCTCTTCATCAGACATAATGCCATGAAATGACCGACATGTAAGCTGTCCGCAGTAGGATCGAATCCGATATAAAAGGTGGCTTTTCCGTCATTGATCATCTTGCTGATTTCTTCTTCATTCGTGGTTTGAGCAATCAATCCCCGCTCTTTCAATTCTTCATAACAATTCATAACCTACTCCTTTTCCCGACTTAACCGAAATTCCCCAAAATCCCTCATGTTCCGCAGTCAAATCCCATTTGCCGAACATTCCTTTAATTATAGTATAAGTATGCTTGTGTGTAAATATGATTTGTGACGCTTTATCACTTTAAAGTTGCAAATTTATTGATAATATTGTATGATACTAAAGTCAGGAGACGGCATCGAAAAATGATTTGACATTCGGATGTTCCTGTCTTTATGATCCGCGTCTATTTTTTGCAAACGAACAGCAATGGAGGAAATATGGGTATCACTTTCAAAACATTATTACCGAGTCCGGAAGAGATCAAAGCGGAATATCCGCTTTCCGCAAAGCTCACACAGACAAAAATCGCGTTTGACCATGAGGTGGCAGATGTATTCACCGGGAAAAGCGATAAATTTATTCTGGTTATCGGACCGTGTTCCGCGGACAATGAAGAATCCGTTTTGGATTATATGCATCGTCTGAATAAAGTACGCTTAAATCTGAGCGACAAGCTGATCATTATTCCGAGAGTCTATACCAATAAGCCGAGAACGACCGGTGAGGGTTACAAAGGACTTTTGCATCAGCCCGATCCCGTGGCGAAACCGAATATGCGTGAGGGTATCATCGCCATTCGAAAAATGCATTTGCGCATCATTGAAGAAACCGGAATGTATACTGCGGACGAGATGCTCTATCCGGATAATTTAAGTTATCTGGACGACTTGATGAGTTATATCGCCGTCGGTGCCAGATCCGTCGAAAATCAGCAGCACCGTCTTACATCCAGCGGCTGTGATGTTCCGGTGGGTATGAAAAATCCGACTTCGGGTGATTTGTCCGTGATGTTGAATGCCATCTATGCCGCACAGCATCCGCATGAGTTTATGTATCGTGCATGGGAAGTCCGCTCCGCCGGAAATCCGCTGACTCATGCCATATTGCGCGGCGCCGTCAACAAATACGGGCAGGCAATCCAAAATTATCACTATGAAGATTTAAAGCTCCTGCTGGAATTGTACAAGAAATACGATGTTGTAAATCCTGCTGTGATCGTCGATGCAAATCATTCCAATTCCAATAAGCAGTATAAAGAACAGGTTCGCATCGTCAATGAGATCCTGCATTCCAGAAGGTATTCCGCCGAAATCGGCAAATTCGTAAAGGGTGTGATGATCGAAAGCTATATCGAAGAAGGCAGTCAGAAGATTGAGGAAAAGATTTACGGAAAATCCATCACCGACCCTTGTCTCGGCTGGGAAGATACCGAAGCTTTGCTGTACAGCATTGCGTCAAAAATCAATATTTCTTAAATACATAATCCTTAAAAAATAAAAAAAAGGATGTATAATTTTATGGAATTGCGTTAGAATAGGGTGTAAACTTTATTCGTGATTTTACATATCCAATGTGAGATCATACATTCAATCGAAGGAGATATTTATGGGAAAAACGGTAGGAACGGTTGTTAGAGGTCTGAGGGCTCCAATTATCAAACAAGGCGATGACCTGGTGAAAATGGTTTGTGATGTCGTAATCAAAGCCTCCGAGGAAGAGGGCTATGCAATAAAAGACAAGGATGTCGTGGCAATTACGGAGTCCGTCGTTGCCAGAGCGCAGGGAAACTATGCCAATGTCAAAGATATCCAAAAGGATGTCCAAAATAAATTATCCTGCGATACCGTCGGAGTGATTTTTCCGATTCTCAGCAGAAACAGATTTTCTCTGATCTTAAACGGTATTTCACTCGGTGTTAAAAAAGTGATTCTGATGCTCAGCTATCCGTCCGATGAAGTGGGCAATCATTTCGTATCCTATGATGAACTGGATGAACAGGACATCAATCCGTGGAAGGACGAATTCGATGAGAGCAAATTCAGAGAATTGTTCAAAAATCCCGTTCATGAATTTACCGGCGTCGATTATATACAATTTTATCGGGACATCATCGAAAGCAGCGGTGCTAAATGCGAGATCATCTTTGCAAACGATCCGAAATCCATACTCAAACACACCGGTTACGTCATTAACTGCGACATTCATACCCGAAACAGAACCAAAAGGATATTACTGGAAAACGGTGCCAAAAAAGTTCTTTCCCTGGATGATATTTTGAACGCATCGGTTGACCAAAGCGGTTACAGCGAATACGGACTTCTCGGCTCCAACAAAGCGACCGAAGATACATTGAAGCTCTTTCCTCGGGACTCGCAGCAATTGGTGGAACAGATACAAACGAATCTCAAGGAAATGACCGGAAAAAACATCGAGGTAATGGTGTACGGAGATGGTGCATTTAAAGATCCGGTCGGAAAAATCTGGGAACTTGCCGACCCGGTGGTATCTCCGGGATTTACCTCGGGATTAAAGGGCACCCCGTCGGAAATCAAGCTGAAATACATCGCCGACAATGAATTTCCGGATCTGAAGGGTGATGAACTGAAGGAAGCCATTGTAAAATATATCAAAGAAAAGGACAGTGATCTGGTCGGAAATATGATTTCGGAAGGAACCACGCCGCGACAGATCACGGATCTTTTGGGTTCGCTTTCCGATTTGACTTCCGGAAGCGGCGATAAGGGCACTCCGATCATTTATATTCAAGGGTATTTTGACAATTATACCGATTGACACTCCAACAATGTCATTGATTTTCCGTTTAAAACAAAGGGAAACGCGGATGAACGCGTTTCCCGATGAATGAATGCCGCAAGGAGGTAAATTTCTTTGAATCCGTCATTTACGCTTGTAATGACGGATTCTTTGTTTTCCGTACAGAACCGAAAATTATCGTATTCATGCATTTTCCATTTTCAATGCACTGACCTTTGTGCGAATATCCGCTCTGTTTACTTCGATTCTGCGGCGAATGTGAACCATCTTTTGATCGGTTTGCGCAATCAAATCGGCACACTCTCGCAGCTCGTCCACAATCGGATCATCCGGATCGATGTTCTTTTTGTATTTCAACTGATGATCCAGGCTTGCCCAATACTCCATGGCGATGGTTCGAATCTGAATTTCAATCTTTGCCATCTTTGTTTTCTCGCTGAAATACACCGGAGTTTCCACAATCAGATGATAGGATCGATAACCGCTCTCCTTCGGATGATTGATATAGTCTTTTCTGGAAATAATGCGAATGTCCTCCTGTCTGGCAAGCATATCCACAACATTGAAAATATCATCCACGAACGAACAGATGACTCGAATGCCGGCAATGTCAAAGATATTTTCCACCATCGATTCCAGGGTGACCGGTAATCCGCGCCGATTCAGTTTTTCCACAATGCTCTCCGTCTGCTTCACCCGTGACTTGATCAATTGTATCGGATTCCGATTGCTGTAAACGGACAATTCGTCATTCAAAATTTCAAGCTTGGTCCGTATTTTCTTGATGGCGGAGGTATAAATCAGCATCGTTTCCCGGAATTCGCTCGACTCGGATGTAACTCCTCCTTGCAATTGTGCAAAATTCATGGTTTGAAGTACGGATAGCATAAGATTACTATTCGGATTGATATCAACCTGCATATCTGCTCCTTAATTTTCACAGAAATGTATAAAAATCAACGAACTTTTTCATTGTTTTTACCATATATAGTCTAAAACAAAACACCCGCAAACGCAAGGTTTGCGGGTATTAAATATTTCTAAACTCCCGGAATCGGCAAAGAACAAGCCTTTCCTTTGTATTCGCACGCACAAAAATGCGCTTTGATGTACAAGCCGGATTTTAAGCCTTTGACAGTATAATCTCCACAGCGTCATTCAAACAAGGAGTTTCGAGGTACTCCACCAGACCGGCATCCACACTCTTAGCATGTTCCGGATTGATCGGAATTTTGGCAAGCACATCCAATCCGTACTCCATCGCGATCTCATCAATATGGCTTTCTCCGAATATATGATGGATGCTGTGACAATCCGTACATTCAAAATAGCTCATGTTTTCCACCAGCCCGAGCACCGGAACATTCATCGTCTTCGCCATATTCACCGCCTTTGAAACAATCATGCTCACCAGCTCCTGCGGACTGGTTACGATAACAATTCCCGCAAGCGGAAGCGATTGGAATACCGTCAGCGGCACATCGCCGGTTCCCGGCGGCATGTCCACAAACATATAATCCACATCCCCCCATGCCGTATCCCCCCAGAACTGTTTCACGATTCCGGCAACGATCGGACCTCTCCAGATTACGGCATCCGTCGGCTTCTCCAGCAGCATATGTGAACTGATGACAGAAATACCGGTCGATGTGCTTGCCGGCAGAAAGCCTGTTTCCTCGCTTCCGACCAGCTTTTGATCCACTCCGAATGACTTCGGTATCGACGGTCCGGTGATATCCGCATCCAGTAATGCTGTGTTGTAACCCTTTCGTCTTGTCATGACCGCAAGCATGGAAGTGACGAAACTCTTTCCGACTCCACCTTTTCCGCTGACAATGCCGATGACTTTTTTGATATTGCTGTGTGCATTTGCGGGAACCGCGAACTCTTGAAGTCGATCGGACAATGTTTGCTCTGTGCTCCGATCCGAGCAACCGGAAACCCCGCATGAACTGCAACCGCTATTACATGAACTCATTCTTTCTCCTCTTTACTTTCGCAAAAATTACTATTTAACTAATTTTAAATTCAAATTAGTTTTGCAGAAAACCTCTGATCTTCGCTCTTTCCAGAGCCTGAGCAATTGCATGAAAAATAACGGCATTAATCGGTAACATCACAACATTGCGGATGATTCTCGGAATCAAAATCACCTCAAGTTTCAGATTGTTCAACGCCACGAGCAAATACGTTGTGATGATGATATTGCAAATCAATGCCACTACGGCCTGTGCGGTCAGAATTCGGAGGAATGTCATTTTTCTTTTATAATAAAACATACCGTAAATCAAGCCTGCAAGCATTGAGTTCAGAGTGTATTCGATTCGAAACACTCCTTCCGGTTTTACAAGAAACTTCACAACATCCGCCACCGCACCGAAAACCATCCCCACCGTGCCGCCGAACAGCATATATACGACCTGATTGACATGCGTGGTAAATCCGATTCGAATATATCCCCCGAAAGAATACGAAAACTGATTGACGATGATCGCCACCGCAATCATCATTGCGCAAATTGCAATCACTTTGATCTCTTTCAAATGAGCCGCCGAATCGCGCAAACTCTCGATCAGATTCTCCGAATAACCGCCACTTAACATAAACTTCTTTTTTGAACTACTTTCCATAAAGCCTCCTTTTATTTATAAATTATACAACTCCCGACTATATGAAAAGCTGCAGCGGGATGCGACGCGAAAACCGCACATATCGTTTCGTCCGATTGACAACTCCCTGTTCAAAAGGCACTTAACGCTTTCGTGTCTACTCTGCATAATCAAATGAAGTATAAAACAGATTGCATACAATTGCAAGTACAATCGTCAATGCAAGAACCGTCCGAATCCCGGTGTCTTTCGGATGGCATTCGGACAATCATTGTTCAAAGAGAAGATTTTTCGAATCTGGTTTGCCATGCCGAACTGTTCATATTTCACTATGTATTTTCTGTATCATTATTGATTTATCATAAATTTTATGCTACAATCCTTAAATCAACAAAACAATATCACAATTTTACTAACTTTAACAACAGTTTTCAGAAAGGAGTTTTTATGAAGGGTTAT
>JBHAEV010000181.1:0-9238 GCA_041855735.1 Lachnospiraceae bacterium | reverse complement strand
GTTTTGGGCTTCCACATTCCATTTTTTTGCCATCTCGGCCACAATGCCGTCCAATTTCACGGTATCCACCGAGAAATCGATGACATAGCTCTCCTGCGGCTCGGCATCATTGACATAGATTGTATCCAATAACGACTTGATGTTGCTTTCCAGCAAATTCTCTATCACAAAAGTATCCTCGGCGGCGCCTTCCAGCTTCGCCGTCATGCTCCATGGATATTTGGCTTCCAACTGCATCAGGGCTTCCTGCTTTGTCAGACCGTTGATATTGATCTCATCGATGACAACATCCCGATTCAGCTTGTTTTCAATCACAACACTGTTGTCTGCGGTAAAACTGGAAATAATTCTTCCCGCTCCCCACACAATCAAAGACAGCATTGCAATAAAAATAAGGATTAACAGACCGATTAACGGAAAATTCCAATTGTTCTTTTTTCTTTTTCTTCGATTTCGCAGTGTGCCTCTGCTCCCCTGTGCATTCTGAGACTCCGATAACCTGTAGTTTCTGCCATTTCTTCTTGTATTTGCCATTACTCACTCCATTGTATTATTAACCCAACTCTCACGAGCCGTATTCCGCACCCCGGCGTCATTCCGCTCTGCAAAATGCGTTCTAAACTTTACAGCTCATTATACCAAATTTTTTTTAATTGTACATAGAAAAATGGAAATTATCCAACTCATCCAATAGGTTTTTCAGAATGTGCAGATTGCCGAAGCCGATACCGATTTGAATTTTCGGCTTATTGGCACCGTGAAAATCGCTTCCGCCGGTACAAAGCAGATTTCTCGACTTTGCCAGACGCAGCAGATGGTTCACATCCTCACTCGAATGTGTGCTGTAAAGCACTTCCAGCCCGTGCATCTTCATCCCTGTCAGCAAATCCACCGCTTCTTCCAGTTCCTCCCCGGAAAACCCGTATCTGAGCGGATGCGCCAGACTTACAAAAAGCCGATGCTTGTGAAAAAAGTTCATTGCTCTTTGTACGGTCATGTTCCGCTCCGGCACATACCTCCCCCCGACTTCCAGAAAATTGGAAAATGCCTCATCAATGGTTGTACAATACCCCTTTGCCACCAGCGCTTTCGCCACATTCAGTCTGGTTACCATTGTTTCGGGATTGCCTTCATTAAAATCTTCATACTTCAAGTCAAAACCGTCATTTTGAAAGCGGTCCAGAATAATATGATTCCTCTCCTCCCTTTCCTTCTCGAAAACATCCAATTCTTTCTGTACGGTCTCAATTCTCTTGGATGACACCTCTCCAAACATGTAACCCAGAATATGTACTTCTCTTTTTTGATAGGCGCAACTCAGCTCGACACCGGGAATGACACGAATCCCTTGTCGTTCCCCCTCTTTGATCGCCTCGAACAATCCCTTCATCGTATCGTGATCGGTCAGCGCAATTGCGGACAGTCCGGCTTCTTTCGCCCTTTTCACGACCTCCGACGGAAAAAATGTTCCGTCGGAGCAATTTGAATGTGTGTGTAAATCAATTTTCATGCATTACGCTCCTTATCCTCTTCATCCATTGTATTATAGTATGAAGTGCCTTGATTTTACATTGACTTTCCTGACAATTTTTCATCCCGAAAACGGCGTTTGTTTCACAAGTCCGCCGCTTTGATTTTGTCCGGACGTATCTGACCTGCCCTCACTTTCCCGTCTTTTTCGTTATCTTTCCGTTTCTGCCCGAAAAGTTTCAAAAAGTCGCAAAGAAGTTACATCATTAAGCCATCTTTCGGTTGAAGAAGTGATTTCATTTTGCTATACTCTAAGGGAGCACAATTAAAGGAGGTTCATATGAAGATTCAAAACATCCATGATGTCGAAGCATTTTTTAAGATTGTAGACGAGTGCCACGGTACGGTGGAACTGGTTTCTCCGGAGGGCGACCGAATCAATCTGAAGTCCAAAATCGCGCAGTATCTTTCCATGGCTACCATTTTCTCGAACGGCTATATCAAGGAACTGGATTTGATTGCCCATGAAAAAGAAGATGTCGAGAGATTGATGAGATATATGTATCAGGGTGAATAAACACAAAACGTATCCGCACCAAAGGGTAAGGATACGTTTTTTTATTAAAATACCACCGGTTCTTCAATCGGACCGGTCAGCACAATCTCATCAATATAGATCACCGGTCCCTCTCCTCCGTAGACTTGAACGTTTTCTTTTCTCAGCTGCCCTCTGACCTTTACCCAGTCTTTGTTTTTGAAATGATCCGCAGCAGCGGTTTTGCATATCAGTCCCAAAAAGCGCATGTCCGCCTCGCAGCAGGTTATCGCCTTTCTTCCCACCACAATACTGTTTTGCGGAATGGTTTTCGGCTTCATCACCTGCCCGACAAATTCAAATTCTTTATTGTCATACTTCTCGGTTCTGTCCATACTGTCAATATAAAAAATGCCGAAATCACGGTTTTCAACTTTCACGCTTGGCCGGTTCAAATCGTATGGAAGCTCAATGCTGAAATCTCCCCGTATTTCCCCGTCCTTTCCCTCGAATATGATTTCGGCATTCGGAGCCATCGCCCGAATCGCCAAATGATATTTCGCCAGGACTTCCTGTTCAATGCCGTCGGCACGATTGCAAATCACAAGCTCCGATTCCATCAGCATCGGTCCCATGAACATTTTCATGTTTTCCAGATACAAACCCAAAGTCGAAGTGTCAAACATGGTAATCGTCTGATTCACGAACCACTCGGACGGCAGTTTCAGTTCATCCTGACGCCACATGCCGTTCCATTCAATGAGAACTCTTTCGGGATTCTCTTCCTCCTGCAATCGGGCATAATACCCGGGATTGTTCTGCTCATATTGAATACGGTATACTTTTGTATTGTGTTTGCGAAGAAAATCGTCCTCGAACTCCACGTCTCCCTCTTCGCAAAGAATCAGCAATGTCTTTCCTTCCGTTTGGAAATATTCCTGTTCCATTGTAAATTTCAGGAATTCACTCTTGCCGCTCTCCAAAAAACCATTGATTAAAAAAACCGGTACTTTTGCCATTATCTTTGCCTGAACTCCTTTTCCAACCGATCTTTCTTCAGATCGATCCCGATGAACGCCGCTTTTCCGGTGTAATCCGGACTGCCTTTTCGAATCTGCACCTCTTCCGGAACCAAATCGAAGTACAGCCACTCTTCGGAATTCTCCAGAGGCAACATCCCCTTGGCTCTGAGAACGACGCCGTATTTGGTCGTATCCTTCAGTTCGTCCAACAATTCCGTAAGCCTGCTTTCACTGATGGCAGGAATCTGCTCCAATCCCAAACTTTCAAACACATCCTTTGCATGATGGTGATGATGATCGTGGCCGCAGCCGCAGTTCTCATCGTGCACGTGGTCGTGATCATGATGGGCATGATCGTGGCCGCAGCCGCAGTTTTCATCATGAACATGTGCGTGATTATGATGGGCATGCTCGTGACCGCAACCGCAGTTCTCATCGTGCACATGGTCGTGATCATGCTCCGCTTCTTTCTTCCATTCATCCAGAAGTTCCTTTTCCAAATCAATCGGCGATTCCAGAATTTCCGTTAATTTTTCCGCGCGAAGCTCCGAAATCGGAGTTGTGATAATGGTCGCATCCGGATTGATCTTTTTTACGATTTCCACCGCTTCGTTAATCTTATCCGCTCCCAGAATGTCCGTTCTGCTCAACACAATCGTCTTTGCATAACGAATCTGATTGTCAAAGAACTCGCCGAAATTCTTGGCATATATTTTTGCTTTCTTTGCATCCACTACCGTGATTGCAAAATTCTGCGTTACATTCAGTTCATCCTGCACATCCTGCACCGCCTTGATGATATCCGACAGCTTTCCGACTCCGCTCGGCTCGATGATCACTCTCTGCGGCGCATATGTCGTCAATATCTCTTTCAAGGACTCGGTAAAATCTCCCTGCAGAGAACAGCAGATGCAGCCTGCCATCATTTCTTTGATCTGAATCCCGGAGTCCTTTAAAAATCCTCCGTCAATCCCGATTTCCCCGTATTCATTTTCGATTAAAACCGTTTTTTCTTTATTTACTCCGCTCTCCAAAAGTTTTTTGATGAACGAGGTTTTGCCCGCCCCCAAAAAACCGGAGATAATATCTACTCTGGTCATCTTGTTTTCCTTATCTGTTTATTTTGAATGCAATCTTCAAATGTATAAAGTTTCCATCCGTCCGGCGTAAACTGCGCAAATTTGCCGCGTTCTATATCTTACGCGGTCGTTGTCGGACGTAGCAGGAGCGTTATTGTGGCGCAAATTTGCCGCGCTCTATATCTTACCCTGAATCCGGACGATAATATTTCCTGTGATCACTCCGATCAGCAATCCGCTGATCGTTCCGAAAAATACCAGTTGCGGCAAAAAAGACAGCAAAGCAAGGTTTTTCAGTAAGAATATCGCCACCAGAAGCTGGCCGATATTGTGGTACACTCCCCCGAGTATGCTGTTTCCGACAACCGAAAGCAGATGGTATCGCTTGCAAAGAAACATGACGGCAAAACTGAGTACCGCACCGCCGAGGGAATACAAAAGCATCACAACATTGCCGAAACTGATGCTTACCAAAAAAACCCGGAGCATGGATACCGTAAAACTTTCTTTGAATCCGATGACATACATCCCCACCATGATTACGGCATTGGCAAGCCCGAGTTTTGCTCCCGGTATCCCGAATCCGAACGGAATCAATGTTTCAATATAACTGAACAACATACTCAATGCCAAGAGCATGCCGAATCTTGCGATCGAACCGGTTCTCGGATTGAGAGTTTTCATTATTTGATTCCCTCGACCTTTACATTCACCTCCACAACATCCAATCCGGTCATGGATTCAATGGCGGTTTTTACCCGTTCCTGCACTTTCTCACAAACCGCAACGGCGTGTACATTGTATTTCAAAATGAGAGCAAGCTTTACCTTCACCGTATTTTCCGATATCTCCACTCTCACACCATGTGTCAAATTGCTCATACCCAATTTACTTGCAACGGCATTGGAAAGACCGTTTGCCATGGAATCTACACCTTCCACTTCGGCGGCGGCCAGGCTTGCGATACTTGCCACCACATCATCCGCAATTCGTACTTCACCGAATTCGATGTTATCGGAATCTTGATTGATATTCAATGTATTTGTCATGTTTCTCCTTTCTTGCAGGCCGGTAAGCATTACCGAACATGCATTGAATACAATTATAGCATCTTCATGAATCTTTGAAAAGCAGGAAGTTTTATCTCCCGTCCAGAGCAAACATTATGTTGGAAAGAATCGCAAATCCCGCCGTTTCCGTACGCAAAATCCTCTTTCCCAAAGTGATCGGTTCGATTTTTTCTTTCACCGCCGCATGGATTTCACTTTCTTCAAATCCCCCTTCCGGCCCGATAAAAATCGCAATGCTCTTGCCGGGAGACAGATCAGCCAGTATTTCCCTTGTTTTGTTCATATCCTCTGCCAGCTCATACGGAATCAGACGGATATCCGCATTTTTTGAAAAATGAAAGGCTTCCTCCAGATTCATCACCGAATGTACTTTCGGAATCCTCCCTCTTTTGGATTGTTCCGCTGCCGAACGGGCAATTTCCTGCCATCTTCGGATCTTTTTCTCTGATTTTTTTTCATCCGTTTTCACAATCACTCTTTTGGTGTGAACCGGAATAATCTCATGAACCCCGAGTTCCACGGCTTTCTGAATGATCAGCTCCATCTTGTCGGACTTCGGAAGTCCCTGAAACAGCATGATGTTTACCGGCAGTTCGGAAACATTCTCATTTTCACTTTCAATCTTTAACACAATCTCCGCTTTTGACATGGACTCGATTTCACATAAATACTCCCAGTCCTCTCCCCGGCTGACCATGAGCCGATCCCCCGGCTTCATTCGTAGAACATTGGAAATATGATTGACCTTCGCATCCCGTATATGGATTCTGTCAGCGTCAAAATCTTCCTTACTCACAAAAAAATGATGCATCAAACTCTCCTTGCCGTGACATTGACCCATTCGCCCTGATGATTGATTTCGACAATTTCGAGATTCGGATTTTCTTTCACCGCATCCACAACCGCCTTCTCCTTATCGTCGATAATGCCGGATGCAATAAACACACCGCCCTTTTTCAGGAAACGATGAATCATTTTGCCAAGCAGAATAATCACAGGAGCCAGGATATTTGCCACTACCATATCGTATCCGCCGTCACGGACCGTGAATTCGTCCGCCCAGGCGATCACGGCTTCGTCTTCCAGAATATTTCCCTGTTTAACGGGGAACTCGTTTTTTTCAATGCCATTGCTCCGCATATTCTGATAAACCGCTTCCAAAGCCGCCTCGTCCAGATCCGTCCCCACCGAAAGCACGGCTCCGAGCTTTAATGCCGCAATGCCGAGAATTCCGCTGCCGGTGCCGATATCAAGCACCGTCTTCGCATGCAGTTTTTGTATGTATTTTTCCATCTGCATGATGCATAACTGTGTTGTTTCATGGGATCCGGTTCCGAATGCCGTACCCGGATCGATTTGAATCAAGGTCTTATACTTTGCACCTTCCGGAATTTCCTCCCAGGTCGGTTTGATCAGAATATTCCCGACCATAAACGGTTTGAAGAATTCCTTCCAATTGTTGATCCAGTCGATGTCTTCGGTTTCGGTTTGTACGATCTCGCACGGTCCGATCTCCATATATCCTCGAATCTCATGCAGTACCTCCCTCACCTGTTCCAGAATGGCATCATGATTTTCACCGGCATCCAGATAAAAACTGATTCTCGCCACACCGTCATCCGGCGGCAAATCCGGCAAAATATCGATGAACATCCCCTTTGTGTCCGCCTCGGACAGCGGAATGTTATCCTCAATCTCTATCCCGTCAATCCCGATTTCATGAAAGGAAGCGCTGATGATATCCACCGCTTCCGTTGTTGTTTCCATTGTGTATCTCTTCCACTTCATGCATTGCTCCTGAAAAAGCCGGTCACACATGGTGCCGGCTTTGATCTGTTCTGTTTCATGTGTCCCTGCTTTTCGCGATATCGGTTACAGCTTATGATACCTCGTCCGCCGCATCCTTCACGGCATCCGCCGCATCCTTTGCGACTTCTTTCGCACCTTCCGCCGCATCTTTCACGGCATCCGCCGCATCCTCTGCGACTTCTTTTGCACCTTCCGCCGCTTCCTCAGCAACCTCTTTCGCGTCTTCCGTCACATCCGTCGCTTTCTGTTTGTACTCATCCGCACCGAATTCCGTTATATCCTCCGCTTTCTGTGTCGCTTTGGAAACCATATCTCCCGCTTTCTTCCCCATATCCTTCACTGTTTCGGAGAATGCGGCACCCGCCTCGCTTGCGGCACGGTTCACTTCGGAAAACTTCTCTGCTGTGGCGGACTTTAATGCTTCCATCTTTGCCTTTAATTCTTCAATGCCTGCCATGGACGCCTTAATCTCATCGATCTTCTTGGAAACCTCCTCCACATCACGAAGGAGTTCATTTTCCATCACATGGGTTGCGATATCAATCTTGGACTTGGTGATACCGGTTTCCAACTTCTTGATTTCATCATTGATTTTAATCTGCTCCTGAATCTCCTTACTTTTCTCAATGGTTGCATGAGTCGCCGTTGTAAGTACTTCTTTGATATTGTTAAACAAACCCATATTCTGTCCTCCTAAGATAATAAATTTCCAAACATAAACTTGCGACTTCAAAAAAGAAAATTTGAAGGGAGCAAATCTATGTACAGTATACACCAAATCCGTTCATAAATAAAGAAGGAGTGATAAATAATTTCGAATGGATCGCCGAATTATTTCCAAAATTCATTAAATTTCTCTGTCTTTTTCAAAAATTTCCGAAAATTATTTTGTCATTGTTTTTTCAAATGCCTTCAATGCTTCTCTTTGTTCCTTGGTCATCTTGGTTGGAACTTCCACAACCAAAGTCATAAACATATCGCCGCGAACATTCCTGTTCTGGACGCTCGGTACACCCTTTCCTTTTAAGCGAACTTTGGTGTCGGTCTGTGTTCCCGCCTTTACTTCATATTCGATTTCACCGTCCACGGTTTTGACGCGGATTTTCCCGCCGAGTGCCGCTCTTACAAAAGAAATGGATACCGTGGTGTAAATATTCATATCCTGACGTTTTAAGAAAGGATGGCTTTGTACTTCCACCTGGACCAGCAAATCTCCCCGAGGTCCGCCGTTTTGACCCGGTTCTCCCATGCCTGCCTGACGAATTCCCTGTCCATTATCGATACCGGCAGGAATCGTCACTTCAAATTTCTTTTTGATTTGATTGTATCCTTGTCCCCTGCAATCCGGGCATTTTTCCTTTATAACCTGTCCGCTTCCCTTGCACTCATTACAGGTGGTTACATTTTGCATGGTGCCGAAAATACTTTGCTGATTGTAAACAATGCGACCGCTTCCGCCGCATTTGGTACATTTTTCTCTTGCCGTTCCGGACTTTGCACCGTTTCCGCCGCAGGACTTGCACGTTTCCTTATAATCAATCGTGATCTCCTTTGTACATCCGAAAACCGCTTCTTCGAATGTGAGGCGAATCATCGTTCTGACATCCGCACCGCGCCTCGGTGCATTCGGATCCGATCTCCGGCTTCTGCCGCTAAATCCGCCGAATCCGCCGCTTCCGAACAACTCGCTGAAAATATCGCCGGCATCAAACTCAAAACCGCCGAATCCGCCGAATCCGCCGCCCGGACTTGCGCCGCCGCCTTCAAATGCGGCATGTCCGAATTGGTCATATGTCCTTCTCTTTTCAGGATCGCTAAGTACAGAGTATGCCTCACTTGCTTCTTTAAACTTCTTTTCCACTTCCTTATCATCCGGATTTGCATCCGGATGATATTTTTTTGCAAGTGCTCGATATGCTTTCTTTAAGGCGGCATCATCCGCAGATCTGTCCACGCCCAAGACCTCATAGTAATCTCTTTTGCTCCCTGCCATATTAAACCCTTTCTCATTTTTCGAACTCATGAAATAGTTAGAAGATATTTCCTCTAACTATTTCATCTTCGCTCGCGATCCATTTCAGTCCGTAAGCCGTAATCAAGCCGTAAACTTTTTCATGGGCTTTATCCAAACCGCATCTTTTGTCCATGGCTGTGTCCAAGCTTTGTACCGTTTTGTCCGTGAGCATCTATTTCAAACATGTTTTGTCTTTCGACCCCGCATGACCGGGAACATTAAACTTCCTTAAAATCACC
>JBHAEV010000180.1:0-7346 GCA_041855735.1 Lachnospiraceae bacterium | reverse complement strand
TTGCGGAGAAGTGTTTCCGAAAAAAGGATGCCAATGCCATAAAAATATTTGAAAACTACGGAACACAAAAAGGGGAGGACAGTACAATAGCCATCGTCCATATTGACGGAAACAGTATGGGGCTTCGAATTATGAAAGCGATGGAAGGGATTGCGGACTATGATAAAGCGGTGAATCTTATGAGGAACATCTCTTATCAAATCGATTCTTCCTATCGGGAAGTGTATTACAAGATGCAGGATTACTTCAATTCGATGGATTTCAAAGAGAGAACAAAGGAAAACAACTGCAACATTCTCAGAATCATTCTTGCGGGTGATGACATCACCTATATATGCAATGCCAAAATTGCTTTGGCAAGTGTTCAATACTTTGTGAAAGAACTTTCAAAAAAGGTGAATGGCAAACACAACTATACGATGGTGAAGTTTGAGGAGGTATGCGGAGAACAGCTCAGCAAAGAAGAGTTGGGGAATAAAAAACAGCTGGATTATGGATTCACGGTTTGTGCCGGCGTGGCATACATGCACAGTCATTTTCCGTTTATGGAAGCGTATCATGCGGCGGAAGAATGCTGTTCCAACGCAAAGAATAAGGCAAAGGCTTCGGCAGTGACAAAGAATGGCATTTTGTCCGTTCTCAACTGGGTGGACTTTCACTTTTGCTACAGCCTATTGAGTACGGATTTGGAAAACACCAGAAATGAGGAGTATGTGACGAGAAATGGTGAGAATTTGCTTTTGCGGCCGTATTGTTTCGATCCGGACAAAGAAGATCCGTTGAACAGCTTTGCTTCATTGGATCAAAACATTCGCTATTTTCAGGAGGTGGACGATACGGATGACGGGCAAACCTCCGTTTCGAATAAAAACTTACCGAAATCCCATGCAAAAACACTGCGAAATCTTTATCCGCTCGGAATGGAACGAGTTGCGGAATTCACGGCTTTTTTAAAGTCCAGGCAATGGAAGCTGCCGAAGTCTTCGTTTTCTTTCGGGTCGGAGAAAGACGAGTACGCCTGCTTTGCAAAGCTGAATGAAGATACTTTGATGCCGGATTCCGAAGGAAAGAGCTTTGCGCTTTGGTACGATGCGTTGGAGATGGTGGATGATTATATTTCATTGGAGGAAATCGCAAAATATCCGGAACGAAGCCAGGAACAGGAGGAAGCATGAGTATACATCAAATGAAAATCACACTTTTGAGTGACTTATGTGTTGCGGACGGAAGTGTATACAACAGCATGATTGACGTGGAATGCGTGCGGGACAGATTTGGCTTGCCGTTTATTCCCGCCAAGAGAATCAAAGGTGTATTGAGAGAGTGTGCGATTGAGTTGAAAGATTGGGGAACCGACATCGATTTGGAAAGCATATTCGGGAAAGAGGGGGAGCAGGAAAAACAGGGGAAGCTGCGTATCAGTGATGCCAAGCTGGAGGATTATCAAACATTTCTGGATGAAATTCAATCCAATCCGAAATCCGCAATTTTCCACCCGCAGAATGTGTTGAATACTTTTTCATACATTCGCACACAGACATCCATCGAATATGCGACCGGAGTGGCGAAGAAGCATTCATTAAGAACCATGAGGGTACTTCATAAAGGTCTGGTTTTTGTCGGGAATGTGGAAATCGAGGAAAGTCCGGGAGCAGGACAAGACAAGGAGCAGAACGGTTCTGAGAGTATTTTGAATCAGCTGGAGGAAATGTGTAAGCTTTTTACGCATTTCGGGATGGCAAGAACCAGAGGCCTCGGGGATGTAAAGGTTGAGTTTATCGCAAATAAGGGCAATACCAAAGGGGAAGCGAAAGAATCGGATAATAAGAATCACACAACGGAGGAATTATCTGCCGAATCGGATTTACCGGGAAAAACAGCTGTTTTGGAGTATATCATACAATTGCAGGAACCGATGGTCTTGAAAAGTGCCCAAAGAGGGGAAATGCAAACCATGGATTACATTGAGGGAAGTAAGGTAATCGGTTTGCTGGCGAAAACAATCAAGGAAAGAGACGGTGCAGCGAAAGGGAATGAAACCTTTCTTAACTTGTTGAATCAAGGCGACGACGACCTGGTATTCGGCAATGCATACTTGGCAAAAAAGTCGGGAAAAGAGGAGGAGAATTTCTCCTGTGAGAGTTTCACGCGTCTGACCGAGGTTCCGGCATACTTATACAATATCAAAGACAATAAGAAAAACTATATCAACAAGCTGCATGTAAAAGATGAGGAACTGCACAATATCATAGTCAATTCGATGAAGCATTCGTATGTTTATGAAAACGAGGATAAAAGCTTGCTGCGATCCGAAGTATCCGTTTTGAAGAGATATCATCACAGGCGTCCGGAAGATAAGGGGTACGGGCATGTTGTAAAGGATGATAAAAATACGCTGAATGGAGAAGGAGGCAATCTATACGTGCTGTCCTCGATCGAGGAAGGTCAGGTGTTTAAGGGCTTCATCAAGGGAGAAGGCAATGCGGTTCAAGAGATTTACAAGATCCTGAAGGATGTAAGTACCGCATATATGGGTTACGGAAGTCGTTCCGAGTACGGAAAGGTTCGATTTTCGATTGCACCGGTTGACAAAAGTAATCCGAACTATGCAAACACTTCGGTAAACACAAGAAGGAAAATGGTGGTTGCAAAGCTGGATTCACCGGTTATACTGTACAACAGGCAGGCGATGTACAGTACGGCAAAGGAAGATCTGAAACATGCAATTTTAAGAGCAATAACCGGTAAAGATGATGAAAGCTTGGGCATAAAAAAGGAACAACATTTTATCCGGTATGTACGGGTTGGAGGTTTCAACACGACATGGAACAGGAGAAAGCCGAACATTGTTGCATTTGATAAGGGTACGACGATGGTGTTCGAGCTTGAAAATGACATGGAAATTCAAACCGGTATTCATTTTATCGGTGAGAGAGTGATGGAAGGCTTCGGGGAATTGAAAGTTTCTGTTGTGGAGCCGGAATCTCATGACGATGGGAATAAAAACAGATTGGAAAAGTACAGAATTTTGCGCCGGGAAGAACACGACAGTTCGAAACTTTCGGATTCCGCTCACAAAGTTCATGTATGCGAAGGAAAGCTGTCGGATCAGATTTCCGGAACATTGTTTTCGGAATATTTGCGATACAGGGCGATTGAAACGGTTGCAAATGCACGGAATGTGAAGAGATCGTGGAATTCCACCGTCAGCAATATGCTCAGTATTTGTGATGAGGTGTTGCGATCGGAGAGTAAGACTTTGCAAGCGGTAGGTGAAGCCGTCCGTAAACGATATGATAAAACCGGTGCCGGAAAAGAGGAAAAACTGAAGAACGGGAAGGCTATTTTTGAGCTGCTGTCCAAAGAGATATTGAAGGAAAAATCCGTTAAAAACGAGGCCGGTGAAGATGTAAAGAAATGGATGGTTGATGAGGTCGTCGTGAAAGCACTAAGTGAAGGCTTGGTAAATGATTTTTCCGAAAAGTATTATTTGACCGGATTTTCATCGAAAGAGACGGATCTGCTGCATTATTTGCAATTTGTTTTACAGGAGCTGAAGTACAAGATTCGCAGTGAAAAAAAGACGGGAGGTGGAGCGGATGAGTAAGTCTAAGAATCCAATCATTCAAAAGTCCTATTATTGTTTCTGTGTGGAACTTGCTTCCCCGCTGTGCATTGCGTCTTCCGAGTCAAGTTTTACGGATGCGGATGTTCTGAGAAACGGCAATGGAGAATGCTTTGTTCCGGGAACATCTCTGGCGGGTGCATTTCGAAATACTCTGGACTGTGCATTTAGACTTGACGCAAACGAACGGAAGAACGATGATCGTGCATCTCAAAATACTTTGGACTGTGCATCGAAAGATTCCAGGTCGAGTTTCACGGTTGTTGAACATGCCATGGGGGGGAGGCAAAACGATGCGGATTACTTGAATGACAGAATGAGCAAGGTATGGATTTCCGATTTGAATTTCTGTTCCGATTATACAGTTTCCGAGCGGGACGGTGTCCAATTGACGGATGATCATACGGTTGACAATAAATTTGACATGCAGATCATTGAAACCGGTGCAAGGGGAGTGTTTTACATGGAGTACATTCAGCGAGAAAAGGATGGCGTTTTCGCTGACGGAACGAAGATCGATCAGTGTATCCAAGAAGACAGTTTCGTTCAAGAGATTATTTACCGCATGAATATCGGAGAAATACGACTTGGAAGCAATAAGAATCGTGGATTCGGGCGTGTCAAAGTTCTTCGTGTTTATTACAATCGGTTCACCAAGGAGAATAAACAAGAATATCTGGATTTTTTAAGCAAAGACAGAAGACCGAATTTGGATATCCGTACGAGTGAGTTTGAAGATAAGTTACATGAAATTGAAGCGATTTACAAGGAAAGTATTGATTTAAACAATGTAACAACGGAAAACGGTTTGCTTTTTACAACGATAAATATTCCGTTAACTCTGAATGGCGGAATCAGCATTCGCAAATACAGCACCAAAGAGGGAGAGCCGGACTATACCCACATTACATGCGATAATAAGCCGATTATTCCGGGCAGCAGCTGGAACGGAGCAGTTCGTCACAGGATGAAGCAGATACTGGTGGAGTTGTTCCTGCAAATCAATCCGAACGCAAAGCAGAAGGATGCTTTGGGGTTTGCGAACGGAAGCATAAAAGAATGGTTCGGCTATATTAATGAAGGAAAAGGCGACGACGATACTTCTTCGGGTGAGGGCAGTGTTCCGGTCAGTAATCAGTCCCTGATTGTGTTCGGGGAAAGCGTGATCGAAGGCAGTCAGGCGTTGACAATAACCAGAAACAAAATCGATCGATTCACCGCCGGTACGTTCAGCGGCGCCCTGTACACGGAAAAGTCCTATTTTGGAGGAAACACAACGCTTTCCATCATGGTTCGAAAGGATGAAAAACGCAATTATAAGGCATGCATCGATGCACTTTGTCTGGTTCTTTGCGATCTGTCGGACGGGTTGCTTGCCGTCGGCGGACAGGTTGCCGTCGGTCGAGGAGTTTTCTCAAAGAATACCGATGAGAAAATAGAAGATATCGCGTCCAAGCGTTTCAAACATTTGTATCAGTATATCAAGGGGGATGAGCGAGATGAAAGAGGGATATAATCTGGAAAAAATTGCAGAAGCACCGGAAAAGGGGCACATCCTTGCATATCTTCGAAATGAAGTAAAATTTGAAGAATACGATAGTCGGAATGAGATCATCAAGAGGATGGAAACGCTTGCTTCCGAAAAAAATCTATTGGAACTGCATTTGTTTGATGAAAACAAGGAGTATCGTGCGATCCTCAGTCGTGAAGAAAAAGGGTATATTGAGCATATTGCGGATTTTGCGGACGATGAAGATACGACATACAAAGAAGAATGGATATCGGATGCCGGTGAGAATAAAAATATCACGATAATCAATCGGATTACGTTTGATGCCCAAGGTATTGCGCAAATCAGTGACTACAGGATGATGGTGAAAGGAGGAGGCGATGGGGGCAAAGAAAAAGAAGCAAAATAAGACAAAAGCAAGTTCTTCAAAGCATTCCGGATCGACTTTTGATGCGAGAAAGAAGAAAACGGATAACGGAAATAACGGGTATAAAGGAAATAAAGCCGCAGAGCATGGTCCGAAGCCTTTGGTGGACGGTCTTTCCGTAGCGGGGGATAAAGAAAATAAAGCCGCAGAGCACGAAGCTGTGCCAAATGCCGCAAACTTGGATATAAATAATACATATTCATTTTTGAATCCGTATACTTTTATTTCGCTGAATGAGAAATCGCCGCAACGCACTAAGATAACCGGCAGATTTCAAGAGCCTGAATCTGCGAAAGCAGAAGGGGAAAATAACAAAAGGTATACCGGTGTAATCCGGTATTCCGTACTGACCAAAACACCTCTTTTCATTCCGGATACGGAAGTGGTATCGCAGCACGAAACCGAGCCGGATCATAAGGTGATGAAGTTTTTCTCCTATCGAAATGCACGCCTGGATGAGCCTAATTCGTCCGGTGTTTATGACCAAATCCTTGAGAAAAACAATCCCTACAATATGGCGTACAAACCGGTAATTCCGGGGAGTGAAATTCGCGGAATGTTTCGGAGCAACTATGAGATTCTGACCAACTCCTGTTTGTCTTCTCTGGAAACGAAACGGGAGTTAAGCAAACGAACGAAAACCTTGTTCAAGCCGGGATTGCTGGAGAAATCCAGAGGAAGCTATTCTTTGTATAAAGCCGAAGATCATTTGCTTCGAACTAAGACTGAGAATAATTATACAGATATAAATCATCCGACAGACGAAACTCTTTTTAACGTAAAATCATACCGTCAGAAAGATTTGCCGGAAGGTGTCCGGGTGTATTTTAACAAGGAAGCGCGCAATCCCGGGAAACCTCTAATAACAAATGTAAAAATTGCAAAAGGATATACGGGTGATCGCAAGGAATGCCCCTGTGAAGGGTATGTGATAAAAGGAGAGGACGGTCCGGCTCAATTTATGAAAAAGGGGGAGGACGGTTCAGTTCAACCGGATTATCTGAAGGAGAAACACAATTGTCATATTTTTGAATGCAAAGACAAAAAAAACAGCAAAGTTGCCGTTTTTTCATCGATTAACGATGAAATTCCTGCGGAGATTGAAGAATTGCGCAGTGTCCTGAAGTTGTATGAACAGAACAAAGACTCGAATCCATTGATTAAACACAGCGGGTACAAATATTATCGGATGAATCTGGAATCCATTATCCAAAGCGTCTCGAACAATACATTCTACTTTCCGGTGTACTACCGTGTGGTAACGGATGGAGGGAATAATAAGATCTATCTCTCCCCTGCCTGTTTCACCAGAGAGGTGTATTACCATACCGTGAAGGATTTGGTGGGTGAACATACTCCTTGTGGCAACAAGGATGAGCTGTGCCCGGCATGTCGTATGTTCGGTACATTGGGAGAGGAATTTGCCGTTTCCGGGAGACTGCGGTTTTCCGACCTGCAATATTCCGGGAAAGGTGACAATGAAACGGTATACGGAAGTAAAATCCGGCTTGCGCCGCTCTCCGAGCCGAAGCTGAGCAATATGCAGTTTTATCTGAAAAGACCGAGCAAGGATGCCTTTTTTTGGACAGCGGATTATTATATGGATAAAGATGGAAAGGCAAAAATACAAGTTTCGAAAATCAACGGCAGAAAAGTTTACTGGCATAATCTGAATTATCAAACAAATATGGAAGCCGGTCAAAATTCGAAAAATGAAGAAGATGAAAAGGACCGATTGAATCTGTCCAGTACGATTACACCGGTCAATCCGGGAGTGAAATTTA
>JBHAEV010000179.1:0-5732 GCA_041855735.1 Lachnospiraceae bacterium | reverse complement strand
TTTGCCATCTCTTTGCTGACGGCAACGCGAACACCTTTTACATTGACAATGAGGCTGCCGTCCAATTCGTTGATCACCGTAACTTCGCTTCCGACAACAAAACCCAGATCGTGCAAATGCTGCTTGATTTCGTCATTGCCGCTGATGCGTTCCACGCATACGATTTCCCCTTTTTTTGCCATATACAAAGGCATGCCTGTACCTTCCTTTCATATTAGTAGTAATTACTATTATATTAGTTCATACTAACTGCTTGTATATAACAAAGTTAGCACAGACTAATGTAAAAATCAAGCAAATTGTAGTATGTTTTTTAATAAAAACTTTACAGATTTTTATTGTTTATCAAAAAACAAGGAAGGATGTGACGGGAATCCGAGATAAAGTCCGGAAATCCCGAGGCTGCTTTGCAGGGATTCCCTTTCTCCCAAATTTTCTAAAAAACACTGGCATACATCTCCTTAATGTTCAGATAAATAAAGAAGTTAACAGATAAATATGCGAATTTGTTTAATTAGCACTGCCTTACCATGAATTGCGTGTGTATATCATTTCTAATACTAGAATTAGGTTATACTTACAGAAAATATCAGTTAGTTTTTGCTAATATTTAAATATTTGTAAAATTTGTCAGAATAATATAGACAATATAGCAATCTCGTGTTAGACTAAAACAAAAACAGGAGGTTGTTTATGTTAGGGTTGAAAAAAATTGCATTGTTTGTAGGTGGAACATTGTTCGGTTCAGTCGGTTTCAAGCTTTTATCCAGTAAGGATGCGAAGAAGGTTTATGCACATACTGCCGCTGCCGCGCTCAGAATGAGGGAAAGTGTACTGGACACCGTGGCTACGGTTCAGGAAAGTGTCAGCGACATTATGGCGGAGGCGAATGATATCAACGCCCACAGAGAGGGAGAAACGGAAATCGAAAACACGGTGGAACCGGCAGAATAAATGAAAGGTATCGGTACTTATGAAATGTAGAATCATGCATGAGTCAAGCGAAAGAATTCGTGTCCGGCTTTGCAAACCCCGACTGAACCGCAGGGAGGCGGATTTGGTCGAATATTATTTACTCAGTCATGATTTTGTCGTTCAGGTCAGGATATTTGAAAGAAAAGCCGGAGTTGAGATTTTTTATCAAAAGGATCAGAGAGAGAAATTGATTTGTGCTTTGTCGGAATTTTCCTTTTCGGACAGAACGCTGAACGAATCGGTTCCGACTCGTTCCTGCGAAAATCTGAACCGGAAGTATTTTGAGAAGCTCACGATGATGGTGGTGTCAAAATTTGCCAGAGATATTTTCCTGCCCGCACCGATCCGGATTCTCTACATTCTTTTAAAATCCATTCCGTTCATCGTTCGGGGATTCCGTTTGATTTTAAAAGGGAAGCTGCGGGTGGAAGTGCTGGATGCATTGGCGATCGGAGTTTCCGTACTTCGCGGTGATTTCGATACCGCCGCTTCGGTCATGTTTTTACTGAATCTCGGTGAGATGATGGAAGAGTGGACGCATAAGAAATCTGTGGACGATCTGGCACGGACGATGTCTTTGGATGTGGACAAGGTGTGGCTGAAAGCAAATGATCAGGAGGTTCTGACTCCGATTTCGAAAATCAAACTTCAGGATCGCATCGTGGTTCATTCCGGCAATCTGATTCCTCTGGACGGCAGAGTGGATTCTGGCGAAGCCATGGTAAATCAATCTTCCTTTACCGGGGAATCCGTTCCCGTATTGAAGAAGGCGGGTTCCACGGTTTATGCCGGAACGGTTCTGGAGGAGGGAAGTCTGGTCATATGTGTGAGCAAAATCGCAGGCGAGGGACGGTATGATCGCATTGTATCCATGATTGAAGAGTCCGAGAAGCTAAAATCCGACTCGGAAGCCAGATATGCCCTTATTGCGGACAAGCTGGTTCCGTTTTCATTCCTCGGAACCGGATTGGTCTATGCGCTCACCGGAAGTTTCGTGAAAGCGGTCAGTGTACTGATGGTGGATTTTTCCTGCGCATTGAAGCTTGCCATGCCGATTTCCGTACTGAGTGCGATGCGTGAATCCCGAAAATACGGGATCACGGTAAAGGGCGGAAAGTTTCTGGAACAAATTGCCGTGGCGGATACCATTGTGCTGGACAAAACCGGAACATTGACACATGCGACTCCGACGGTTGCGAAAGTGCTTCCGTGTTCGGGAAGGGATGAAAAGGAGATGCTGAGGATTGCCGCCTGTCTGGAAGAGCATTTTCCGCATTCCATTGCCAATGCCGTGGTAACGGCAGCCGAAAATCAGGGACTGCATCATGAGGAAATGCATACGAAGATCGAATACATCGTTGCACACGGGATTGCGACCAGGATCGGGGAAGAAAGGGTGATCATCGGCAGCAGGCATTTTGTGTTTGAAGACGAAAAAACCGAAGTGGATGATGCCGATCTGCATATATTGGAAGAAACGGATCCGAAATACTCGCAGCCGTATCTTGCAATCGGGGGGAAACTCGCCGCCGTCATTTGCATCCATGATCCGCTGCGAAAGGAAGCAAGGCAGGTTATACAGGATCTGAGAGGACTCGGATTCACAAAAATCGTCATGATGACCGGAGACAGTATGCATACGGCTTCGGCGATTGCAAAGGAAGTCGGAGTGGATGAATTCTATGCGGAAGTTCTCCCGGAAGACAAGTCCGGTTTTGTGGAGCGCGAGAAGATGTCCGGGAAAACGGTGATTATGGTGGGAGACGGAATCAATGATTCCCCTGCCTTGGGAGCGGCAAGCTGCGGTGTTGCGATCCATGACGGCGCGGCGATCGCAAGAGAGGTTGCGGATATCACCATTTCCGGAAAAGATTTGACGGAACTTGTGAAACTGAAACGGATTGCGAACGGATTGATGAAACGAATTCACGGAAATTTTGATTTTATCATCGGTTTTAATTCCCTGTTGCTGGTTTTGGGGATTATGGGAATGATACAGCCGACCGCGTCCGCATTGTTTCACAATGCATCCACTTTGGGAATTTCCATGAAAAGTATGACAAATTTACTGAAAGATGAACCATATGCGTCATAAGATTTGTGAACTGCAAAATGTGAAAGACAAAAAGCTGTCCGGCAAATATCGTCGGACAGCTTTTTGCAGGTAAAATACGCTTTGCCATGTCAGGGAGGAACAGCTTTCGAGATACCGGCTTGACTATATTCCGAGAAGTTCTCCGATAAAATCATCAACCTGACGGGATTGTTTGATTCCGGTTTTGCACCAGAGTGCAAAATGCTCGCAATTGGACCTTGTCAGATGATAGCCGACTTCACCCAGGCGGCTTTTTGCACGCTCGATGGTTTCCTGCGGACTGAAAACGGTGTATTTTTGATGAAACAAGAAATCACAAATACCCCGGCCTTCGGATTTGCGTTTTAAAAATGAAGAATTCGGGTAAATCTTTTCCGGCGCCTTGCCGTTTTGCGGAAAGTGCAGAACAAAATATTCGCCGGAAACCGGAAGAAAGTCCCGTAAAGCGATTTGATGAATCTTGACGTTTCCGGATTTGATTTTGCCTTCGCCTGCCAAATGGATGACTTCTTCATTTCCGATGTACACGCCGTAATGATAGTACATTCCTCTTGATATCCCGATGACATCGCCGGGAATCAGAAACGATTCGGCATTCAGACGCGCATACTTGTCGAGCATGGCGGACTTGCCGCCCCACGCGATCTGAATTTGTGCATGATTCAGAATTCGTCCGTGATCCGCATGGATCTGCAGAGAGTATTTTTCATTTTTTTGAACGGTCACCCATGAACGATGATGTTTGCGGATTCGAATGGGAACATTCGGCTGATCTCCGACACGTTTTTTTAATAAAGTACCGGCAAGCAATATTGGAACCAACATATTCTCCTCACTTTTATGATTAGGTTATGCTAATTATGATACCATATATAAAAGAAGAAAGGAATACCGAACGGAACCAAAATATTTGAATCCGAAGAAGGTGAAAGTTCATCCGTATCATTCCTGTGTTAAAGAAGCCGGGATAAATGCAGGAAAAGCGGAATTTCGATTCAAACGGGATTTCACATTTCTTTCACAATCTTATGATATTCTTTTAGCTACATTTCAGCTTCGACTGATATACTTCGTGCATGGTAGAAAACAAACAGCCATTCAATAATACCGAAAAAGGAGAATACATTCATGAGAAAGAATATAAGTCAGACAAAAAAGAAGTATATGGGGATAATTACCGCGGCAATCCTGACCGGAAGTCTTCTGGTCGGATGCACTGCAACAAGCGCAAGCGCAAGCAGTACGGTGACGACCGACAGCAGCGGCAGCACCGAAACGGCGGTATCCGCTCAGGCGGTCAGCGTTTCCAACACGGCTACGGCGCAGGAGAGTGAAAACGCAAATTCCGAAACATCGGCAAACAGCAGCTCAACCGCGGAGTCGAGTGCTTCGAGCACAACTTCAAGCACAGCCGGTGATGTGTTTACCGCAAGAGATTTGGAGCAAAGCGCCGATTTGTCAAATGCACAGCAGCTTACCGTTTCGGACAATCAAGATATTGAGATAACGAAGGAAGGTGTATATGTGGTATCCGGAACGGCAAAAGAGGTGACCATCAAGGTCGCGGTTACCAAGGAAGAGAAGGTTCAGATTGTTCTGGACAATGCCAATATCACGAATACATCCGAGCCGGTGATCTATGTTGTGGAAGCGGATAAGGTATTTGTCACTTCCTCACAAAACAGTACGAATACCCTGGTGGTAAACGGAACATTTACGGCGGACGGAGAAACCAATACCGATGCGGTGATCTTTTCGAAGGCGGACGTTGTGCTGAACGGACTTGGAAAGGTGGAGATCCAATCCAGCGACAATGGAATTGCATCTAAGGATGACCTGAAAGTGACGGGCGGAACCTATGTGATTACGTCTTCCGGCGATGCCATGGAAGCCAATGAGCTGATTGCGATTGCGGGCGGAGATTTCACCATCAATTCTTCCAAGGACGGACTCCATTCCGAAAATACGGAGGACAATACCCAGGGAGCCATATTGTTTACAGGCGGTACCTTCAATATTACGGCTACAGACGACGGTATTCAGGGTACGACAACCGTAACGGTTGACGGCGGCGATTTCACCATTTCGGCAGCGGAGGGCATCGAATCCACACAGGTGACGATCAATAACGGAACCATCCGGATCGATGCATCGGATGACGGAATCAATACGACAAGCAAGACCACGGCATTGAATGTGGCCATGACCATAAACGGAGGCGATGTTACGATCAATATGGCGCAGGGAGATACGGACGCTCTCGATTCCAACGGCGATTTGACCATTGCGGGCGGAAATATCACAATTACGGGACCATCCGCATTTGACTATGACGGAAGCGGAACAATGTCCGGAGGAACACTCACCGTAAACGGGCAGAACGTAACCGAACTGACACCCTCGATGATGGGAGGAGGCAGGATGCAGGGCGTGCCGAACGGAGGGCAGGCCGGCCTGCCGCCGAGCGGAGGACAAGCCGGTGTGCCGAGTGATGGCACTGTGCGAAGAGGCGGAAGGACGCGAGGCGGCAGAACGAAAGGAGCCGTACCGCAGGACGGAACGACGGTGCCGCAGGACGGAACAACCCTGCCGCAGGACGGAGCGGCGGTACCGCAAGTGGGAGACGGTGCTTAAGATAAAGGCGCTCAAAGGCAAGAATCCC
>JBHAEV010000178.1:0-18860 GCA_041855735.1 Lachnospiraceae bacterium | reverse complement strand
TGAATACGATCTGCCCAAATGGTGCAAAGAAAACGGATTCGAATATGTATCGTTTGAAGGCGATGGTGAAGACGACGGATATGAGCCGGAGTTCAGAAACAACTGGTACTGATCTATGCATTGGGACGATTTAGTCGGAAAATCGCTGGAAAATAGGGGTTCCCGAAGACTCCCCAGTAGGGTTTTTATCATAGAATAATCCTCCTTTGATTATATGTAGCGCGCTACATAGTATGTCTGAGTAAAAGCCGATACCGGACCGGCTTTTACTCTAAATGATTCGCAACTACAAGCAATAACTCTCTCAGCCGCTTTTGATCTTCCGGTGAGAGCGGTGCCAAAAGCATTTGCTCACTGCTTTGCATATTTTTTTGTAAATCCGTATCGATGGCTTCGGCCTGCGGAGTGAGCTTGACATTTTTGTTTCGCTTATCCTCGTCGGGGCGGCATGTCACATACCCGTTCTGCTCCATGCGCGAAACAATACCGACAACCGTGGGATGGGAAACATCCAGAAAGACCTCGATTTCTTTCTGCGTAGCCTGTCCGCCCCGGCTGCTTAAATATGCAAAAACCCGGCATTGTGACATGGTCAGACGATATTTTTTAAGTTCTGCATCCGCCTTTACCTTCAGTTTGTCATTAATACTCTTGATCAAATATCCGACATTATTTTTCAGCATATTATGTATACCCTTCCTTCAAGTGTAGCCTGCTACACATTGTAGCAGGCAGGAGATGAACTGTCAAGCATAAAGAATTGAACAGGACGATAAAACAGGCGGTTTATGTAATGGTAATGGAGATATATTGAAACATTGCGGGTAGCAGGAAAATGGATTGAGTATGATACCGTACATATGATATAATTGATCTCAACAACTCGGAACTTGATAAAAAAAGGAAAAGAAAAATATGATAATTGAAACCGCAAGATTGATTTTGCGTCCCTTTACAGAGGACGATTCAGAAGATGTATATGAGTATCTGAAAGAGCCGGCAGTTCATTGCTTTGCTTCCATGAAACTTAATTCTGTTGATGAAGCGAAAGAAGTGATGAAGAAACGCATGATTGAAACAGAGTATTTTTTTGCAATTACGCTAAAAGACTCGGGTAAAGTGATTGGAGAGATCGACGCATATCCGGAAACAGGAGAGTCGCATCCCGATGAAAATCCGGTTCTTGATACATTCAGTCCCTGTTGGATGCTGAATGCGGATTATCAAGGAAAAGGCTATGCCTTTGAAGCTGTGCACGCCTTTTTTGATTATCTGTTCAATACGAAAGGCGCAAGGCGTATTTACGCCTATGTTGAGGATTATAACCTGTCCAGTCAGCATTTGTGTGAAAAACTCGGTATGCGCCGAGAGGGTTTGTTTATGGAATTTGTATCATTCGTAAATAACCCTGACGGAACTCCGCATTATGAGAATACTTGTCAGTATGCCATTCTAAAAAAGGAATGGCATTGACAACTTCCGCTTTGTCTGAATGAATATCGTAATTTGAGAAGGGGCTGTCGCATTAGACAATGCGATGCCCCTTAGATATGGGAATTGAGTTTGTCTATGTTTTTCAGTAAACTCACATTCCGTCCGCGCCGCCGATGTTCTTTGTCCCGACCGTGCCGTCGACCACGCCGCCGAGCGTAAGTGTGTACGCATAACCGCTTTCAAGTTCAAATATTGTGCTCGATCCGTTGATCAGCTGTTGATAGCTTCCGTCGTCGCCGAACAGATCAATTTCTCCATACCAATTTGTTCCGTAAGCGACCTTGATGGTATAGGTTCCGCTTGCCATGCTGATGGAAGCACGCTTTCCCGGATGGATAAACACCTGCCCGATCGGTGTTTCGCCGGAATCATACAGCTTAAGAAAAGTGTACCTGAAATCATCCGGAACGGCAATTTGAAGCTTACATGCAAAACCGTTTCCCTGCTTCAACGCTCCGCTTGCAGGAAGCGGCTGCAGGCAGGAGTTTGCTTTTTCAGCAGAATCCTTGTAATCGTTAAGGCTGAGATAGAGCTGTTTTGCTTTGTAGTATTCCCCGTTGGCATAGTAATCCTCCGCCTGAAGATAGGAGGTTTCCAGAGATTCATACGCATTTTTTGCATCCTCATACAGGACGGCGGAATCCAAAAAATCGCCCAGTTCCAGGAAGCTTTCCATTGCCGTTTCGTAATTGCCGAAATCCAGCTGCTCTTTTGCCGCGTCGTACCGAAGGCCATTGAGAGCGAATCGTTTCAACTGTTCGGTTTCGGAATCATTCGTTTGCAGAATCTCCGATACCGTCTCTGCGGTTTTGTCATCCCGGATGTCGGCTGTGCTGAGAAAGATCTCATCATCATTTTGCGGATCGCTCAAAAATCCGAGTGCATAATCCCCGCTTTGGACGGCATAGAGATTGTAGATCATATCCATCCAATTCTGCTCATTCTGAGCGATATATGCGTTGCACATACATATTTCCATGGAATAGTTGTTTTTCAAAACCGTCAGACCATCCAGCAGTTTAACGGCACGTTCATAATCCCCGGATTTTTTGGCGGCAAGCGCTTTTGATACCGCTTCATACTCATACGCCAGTGCCTCTGCTTCCTTTCCGACATCCGAGTTCCCGTAGAATTCGCTTCGCTTTCGAAGGATCTGTATGACATTGGCATAGTCGCCGGAGTCAACCGAATCGTCAAGCGACCGGTAATCCAGTTCCATTTGCGCATATTCTGCCATCTTTTCCGAGTCGTCAAAGGTGCCGAGTGACGAAAAACACTCCAGCGCTTCCTCGTATTCCTGATTTTCAAGAAAGGTCACACCCCGGTTATACTGCTTCACTTTGGAGATATGGAATGAGAGCGGAATCAGGGTGGCTGTCAGAATAGTGAGTATACCGGCTATTCCGAAAACAATCTGCATTTTCTTATGAATCTTTTTCGGTTTCTTTTCCAATTCTGTGTCCGTCATTTTTTTTTCGTATTGCAAATTATTCATTTTCACACCTCTTTCCTTTCCAATACTTTTTTATATGATGATTATAGCGTGGGCTGAGAATCGTGTTGTCTGCTCCAAGCATACAAATCCGGTCAATTTGTCACGGTTTCCTTTTCATTTGCCATTCTTAAAAAATAATATGAATCCGGAAACATTCTTTATACTGCCCATGCGGGGAGAATCATCTTGCTTCTGTTCGAGTATTCGTATATACTTTGCGTATAAAAGTATCATTTGTTGTTATTCATGTGAGGGAGGAATAAGGAATATGAGCAGTATAAGAGATGAAGAAAACAAATACCCTCTCGACACCACCCACATGCAGGAAAAACTGAAAGGGGATTCCTTTCCGCAGGACTGGGAGGGATTCCTGGAAGATGATATTCGAAACTTTTTTGACACACTGCTGAATGAAACCGGACAGAAGAAGAGCGAGATCATAAAAAAGGCGAACCTCTCCCGTACGTACGGTTATCAACTGATGGAAGGTCGCAGGAGAGGGAAACGCGATTTTTATCTTCTGATTGCGCTGGCCATGTCCCTGGATCTTAAAACGACGCAGCGAATGCTGTCGGTCGCAAAATGCGGCGCGCTTCACCCCCTCATCAAACGGGATGCAGCGGTGATCTTTGCAATCAACCACGGGTATGACAGCTTTAAGACTTTTGAGTTCATGTGTTCCCTGGGATTGTCTCCGCTTGATGACGGTACGGAAGGCGAATAAAGGAATTTGTATGCACTGAGCAGACAAAATGTCCTTGCTTCTATGTTATTATGCCGTTGAAAAGAGGAGATGAAGGGAGTCTGTCATGGTAATGTTCCGCTTTGCTTTCGGCGTAAAATGGTTCCTTCCCTGTTCGTATGAACAAATGAAACGCATGGGAGGTTGATTATGACTAAAAAAATAAGAATATCCGGGCTTTTGCTTTCACTCTTTGTTTCCCTTACGCTTCTTTTCTCCGGCTGCGGGCGCACGGCAATCATGACGCCAACGGTCGAAGAGATTGCAGAACGTTCTGCCGCTGCGGGGTTTCTTGCAGCAAAAACGAAAGAAAGCGGGGGTTTTATTGCCGGAGCAAGCCGGAGCGATAATGCGTCGGAGTATGCTTATCTGTACGACAATGCGCTGGCTGTCATCGCTCTCACACAGACGGGAGCACAGGAGTATGCGGAACAAATTGCGGATGCCATTTGTTTTGCACAGGGACATGACCGGACCTTTCGGGACGGGAGGTTTCGGAACGCCTATATCGCAGGAGATCCCCGAAGTGACTCCGGTCGTTCCATTGCAGCCGGCAAAGTGACGGTACGTCTGCCCGGGTTCTGGCAAAACGGAAAATGGCAGGAGGATTCCTATACCGTTTCCAGCTTTTCGGGCAATATGGCATGGACGATTCTTGCTCTCGTTGTTGTTGCCGAGAATACCTCCGCACAAAAGCGGACGGAGTATCTGAATGCGGCAATGAACGCGGCGGACTTTGTTCTTACGCTGGAGTCGAAGGACGGCGGTTTTGCAGCAGGCTATGAAGGATGGGATGATGCGCAGACGAAACTTACCTATGTTTCCACCGAACATAACATTGCTCTCTACGCTGCATTTTCCGCCCTTGCGTTTGCTGCTTCCGACACGGAACAAGAAAAAATCGAAGTCTATAAAAAAGCGGCTGATACAGCAAAAAAATTTGTACTCTCCATGTATGATGAAAAACAGGGTTGTTTTTATACCGGGACTACGGATGACGGGAAAACGGTCAGTGACGGGGTAATCCCGCTGGACGCGAACAGTCTTTCTGTTCTTGCGCTTGGTGAGGAGCTTTTGGATTCCTATCGACCGCTGGCATTTGTGGAGGAACGGATGGCAGTGGGAGATGGCTTTGATTTCGGAACGGGGGATCTCGACGGGATCTGGAACGAGGGAACGGCACAGATGGCTGTCTGCTATCACATCCTGAACAATGTTGAAAAATACGACACGGTTATGGCATATTTAAAAACGCAGACTGCCGAGGACGGAAGTATTCCCGCTGCCGACAGAGACGGAGTTTCCACCGGATTTGCCGTTGCAGGCTCGGATTTGCTTTGGGAGTATTACAATGTGCAGAGCATCGGTGCGACAGGCTGGCTGTCTTTTGCGCAGCTTGGACGAAATCCGTTGATTTATGTTTTGGAGGCGGGCGATGTTTATGAGGAAGAAACGAGCAAAAACTAAGAGAATCATTCCCGAAGCACTGGCAAACCGGAACAGTTGCATCTGGCTGTATGTTCTTGTGCTTGTTTTCGATGCCGTTTTGCACGCGATCCTGTTCATCCTCTACGGTCCGGCTTTTCACGGCTTTCTTCGTCTTTTTTTCTCGTTTCTCTTCTTTATCTATCCATTGTATTATCTCGCGGATACGCTGTGGTCTTTGCGGCCGTCGGTTTGCGGAATTCTTTCCGGAGAGATTGCCGTCAACCGAAAATATTACATGAATTCGGTGCAGAAAGAGGTTGACAGAGAGGATCTTCTTCCGGTAACGATCAGCGTTCCCGTCTATCTGGAAAGTAATGAAACGATTTTTGAAACGCTGCGGGAGAGCCTTGCCGCGGTAAAAAGATATCGTGACTTCAGCAAAAAGGCGGCGAATGTTGTGGTGTCGGATGACGGCCTCGCACCGCTTCTGGGAGGCATATGTACCGAAGAAAAGGTGAAGGCACTTCTTTGCCTTGCAAAAGATGAGGCGGCAGAATTGACCGGGTCGGAGAAAAAGGCGACGGAGCGTCTTCGGTTTTACAGAACCAATCACATCGGCTTTGTCGTTCGACCGGCAAAGGGGCGAGCGGGTCTTTTTAAAAAGGGCTCCAATTTAAACTATACCTTGCGGCTGGAACGGGCGACGGCAGGCGAAGACGCCTCGGAGACGCTTACGAAAAAGGGCGCGCCTTTTGAAGACGGTTACTGGGAAGGAGATATCACAACGCATGAGGTGATTCTGCTGTTGGACAAGGATTCCGGCGTGAAAGAAAGAATCATTGAGGCCATTCTTCCGGAGTTTGCGGCAGACAAAAAGCTCGCTTATGTGCAGTGTGCGACCAACGCCGAAAATCTGAATGAGAACTACTATACCGGCGCCACCGGACGCCAGATCAACAATCTGTTTCATAACATCTGGCCCTGCAAGGCCCTTCAGGGCTTCTTTGTACCTCTGGTCGGTCACAATGTGTTTCTCCGCAAAAGTCTTTTGGAAAAAAGCGGTCTGTGGGCGGAGAACAGAGTGTCGGAGGACTATGATAAGGCGCTGTGCTTTTACAGCATGGGATATCACGGAAAGTACGCCCAAATCAGGGGACTCGAGTTTACCGAATATGTCGGCAGAACCTTTACGGAGGAGACCGGCAAGCAACGCCGGTATGCCTACGGACTGTTTGAGATGTTCTTTGACGGCACGGTATTTCAGAAAAAGGCGCGTGGTTGCGATATTTTTTACATGCTTCTGTATTTCTGCTCCGTGATCAATCAGGCATTGCTGCTTCCCACGGTACTTCTGGAGAGTTATTTCGGAAACATTCATCTTTTATGGGCGGGCTTTCTTTTCTGCATGGCTTGCTTTATTCTGTTGCCCCTAATAAGGAGCTTTGTGATGCGACGCCGTCTTTCCGACGAAAAACGATTCGGGATTACGCATACGCTTATCATTGCCGTCTCCTTTGTGGGGCATTCCTTCTCATTTCTTGCGGGAGCACTGCGGTATCTGACAAACAAAATCAGAGAAAACCGGTCACCGTTTCCCGCCACCAATGTGGATCGGATGGATTATCGCTTTCGGGAGGGGGTGAAACTTCTTGTCCGGTATTTTCGGAAAACTCCTTTATTTCTCTTGATTGTTTTCCTTTGCCTGGACAGAGGCATTTATTTGCTTACCAGAAAGGGACTTGAGCCGGTGACGGTTTTCACCTATTGCTACATTCTGTTCGGAGCCGCACTGGTCCCTGTTTTTTTTACGCCGCCGCTTGTTTTGGGACTTTTTCGAAAATTTTTGGCGGCAGAAGATGTGGAGGTGAACACTCTGAGCAAGAAAAATAATATGACAAAAACAACGATGCAAGGAACCGCTCGTCAAAGTACGGAGAACGGGGAGCTGTCGCCTCTTGTAGTTGAAAAGAAAGCAACGGACGGGACGGAATGTGATGTGGATGGCTTTTTGATGGATTACCGGAAAGCGCTTCTTGACTCTCTCGAAGGGGAGAATATACCGGAGGAGCTTCTTTCGGAATATACTTTCGAGAGCTGTCTGAAAAAAGAACCCGAGAACAAAAAAGAGCTGTATTTGCTGCGGCGAAAAAAAGACAGTTTGAAGGCATTGCTTCGCATTACAAAGGATTATCCGGAGGAGGATGCCTTGGAGGAAGCAAAGCTGTTACAAAGGCTTGATCACCCCGGCATCCCGAAGGAACTGTTCTTTTGCGAGAAAAACGAAAAGCGTTATCTCGTTCGGGAATATGTGGAGGGGCGTACGCTATATGATATCATAACCCAAACGGGTTGTCTGACGGCAGAGGATATTTTCGGCATTGCTAGGAAACTGGTAAAAATTTTGTCGTATCTGCACGCGCAGACACCCCCGGTTATTCACCGGGATATCAAGCCGCAAAACATTGTTGTCGGACATGACGGAAGCATCCACCTCATTGATTTCGGTATTGCGAGGGAGCATAAGCAAAAGCGCCGTCAGGATACTTCCATTGTTTTGACACTGGACTACGCATCTCCGGAGCAATACGGTTTTGAACAGACAACTCCTCTGTCGGATATTTACTCACTGGGTGTGGTATTTCTGTTTTTGGCAACCGGACGCACGGTACTTACCGATCTGGAGGCACAGATCGTAAACAATCGCCTCCGGGAACTGATCGAGCGCTGTACGGCATTCAGTCCAAAAATGCGGTTTCCGAGTGCGGATGCAATCGGTGAATTCCTTCTTAGGGAACAAAATTCACAACGGGCAAAAAGAGTGCAAAGAATCGCAGCGTTCTCTGTCTTTGGCGCAACCGCTTTTTTGATCGTTTTGTCTTTCGGCACAGGCTTTGTTATAGAACAAAACAATGCCAAAAAGCGCGGCTATGCAAGCGGATACGAGATAGGCTATACGGACGGTTACAATGCCGCGCCCATCCTTCACCGGAAAAACATCGAGTCGACGACTGTTTTTGGAAATGAGTCGGGTATCGCCATAGGAACGAACCCGGCGAATATGGCCTCCGCCCGGGGTGCATTTGCCGCCTTTGGCGATGGGGAGGTATTCTATATAGCGGATGACGGTATTTGGAGAATGTCTGCAAACGGCACAAATGCCGAGCTTCTGGTTCAGGATCCTTTTGCTGAGGCTCTCAGCTATGAAAACGGCTGGCTGTATTATTCCTCCGGCGACCGGATCTTACAGTACAATATCTATACCAAAGTGAGCGACATTCTCTGTGAGGGTTTTCCGGGCATCCTTTATGTTACGAAAGGAAATTTCCATGTACTGGCGCAGGACGGGTTGTATTTGCTGGATCTTCAGGGCAAAACGAAGACCCTGACAGCCGAAATCTCCGGCTGCAAGTCATTGAATATCGGGGAGAATCATCTGTACTTTATCAATGATCGGGATTTTATGCTGTACCGGTGTGAGATTGACGGAGAGAATCCGGTAAAACTTACAAATGAGAATTGTCAAAGCTTCTGCATGTATGATGAACGTGTTTTCTGTGCCGTCGATCAGAACGGCACAAAACGTCTGCTTATGCTGGAAGAGATGACGGGCGAAGGGACGGCGCTCCTGGAAACGGAAGCGGTGCTTTTGCATGCTGCGGAAGGCGGCATCTATTTTCTGGACCCTTCGGACAGCAGGATATACCGTGCTTCCTTTGACGGGCGTCTTCGGGAGAGAATATCGGGGAATCGGGCGGGAGACTTTAATCTTGCCGGGGAATGGATCTTTTATCACAATGACGAGGACAACGGCAGGTTATGGTGTGTTCGTCCGGACGGCTCCAATGACCACCCGGTTCGGTAGGAGGATGGGCATATGCGAAAAAAAACAAAGCATATATGGAAAAGAAAAACGGAATGTACACTGGAAGAACTGGTGAGCGAGAGCGGTGTGCTGCAAAGACGGGAGATTTTTTTTATAATCCGGCAGATCTGTCTTTGGCCTTCCGACCGGGAAGGCTTGATTCATCCTCAAAATATATGGATTGAAAGCGACGGTCATCCCGGAATGGCAAAAACGGCACCGGCGATCTTTGGCCGGGAGGTCTGTTTTCCGCCGGAACAGGAGCAGACTGCAGCAAATCTCCCCAAAGGAAGAGTGTATGCGCTTGGCATGCTCATGCTGTACATGGCCACCGGAGATGTGAGGAAAGACAAGGCAGAGGCTACCCTTGATGATCGCGTTCTTTTTTCTCTGATCCGGCGTTGTACCGCTTTTGATCCGAATGAACGCTTTTTGGATGAAAAAGACCTTCTGGAGGCGATGAAACAGGAAACGGGTATCCCGAAAAAAATCCGCTTCGCTTTTCTTGCGGTTCTTGTAGTTCTTTTGCCGGCCGTACTTCTTCTTTTTTCCTGGAATATGGGAAAGGCGCGCGGCGGGACGGCAGGGGAAGCTTCCGGCTATGAGGAAGGCTTTTTAAAGGGATTTGCGCAGGGCTTTTCGGATGCTCCGGGGATCGGCCTTCGTGAGGCGGTTATGGACTCCGATGTCGGAAATCTTTCGGGGAACCATGCGGTACAGGGCGGTGCGATGTCAGTCTTTGCCGGAAATCGGGTGTTTTTTGTACTTGATGGAAGCATCCTGCAGATGAATCCGTATACCGGGGAGGTAACGACATTTATGCCGGATATCGGAGCCTATGATCTGCAGTTTTATAACGGCAGGCTTTATTGCTGTACGGCAGAAGAAAAGCTGCTCTCCATCGATCCCGAAACGGCAAAGGAAAAGTTGCTGTGTCATTCGCTTGGCGGACGGTTTGTTATCTTTGAGGATACCTTTTATCTCTATGATAGTGAAGGAACCGGATACCTTTATCGGGTAGATCCGGACACGGGCGACCTGACGCAGCTCAACGGGGCGATGGAATATCACTGTCTGAATGTAACCGGGGAAAAGCTGTATTACATCGATCCGAATGCGGGAAACTGCATTTACAAAAGCGAGCCGGACGGAAGCCGGCGTGAGCTTATCAGCAGCGGTGTATACGACAGCTTCTGTATTCATGACGGACTGATCTATGCCGGATCAAAGGATGGTTTGATTCGCATGGATCTGAGTGGAGGAGCTTTGGTAAATCTGACTGTGCTTCCTTCGGATTTCCCGGTTGCTACGGACAGCGGCATTTTCTTCATCTTGGGCAATGACAGAACGCTGGAGTGGATGTCTTTGGACGGAAAAACACGCTACACCGTCGTAGGAACAAGGACGGACTCCTTCAATGTGGCAGGACAATGGATTTTTTACCGGAATGCGGAGGATGAGGGGCGCTTATGGCGCGTACGGATCAGCGGAGCGGACAATGCGAGGCTTATACCGTAACATTCGGAGGAAAAATTCTTGCTTGTTAAGTACAGGGGTTTGGGATTCCGACAACGGGTTAAGGTAGCCAAAAGCAGAAAAATCTTATATACTTATGAATACGGAAAGAACTCGGAAGAAGGAATAAAGAGAAAAAGCATCCGAGTATCGGTTTGTGAAAGAACTCTTCGATGAGGGTGTTGCCTTGGGGGATATGTGGTACAGTAAGTATTTCGGCTAGTAGAACGAGGTTAAAAGATGTACTTTCAAATTCTTGTAGAAGATCGATCCACGGAGATTTTGATCAGGCATATTACGGAGAAACTGCAACATCGGTTTATCGAGAAAAAAGCGGCAGGTTCTTATTCTGAAATAGGAAAAGCAAAATGTGAGTGGGCGGATAAAATAGGGCGAAGGATGGACTTGGAGGACAATAAGTCCCCAAGCTATCGGCGTTTTACCGCTTGTTTGCTGAAAGAAACAGGAGAGGGCTGATAGGAATAAGACGACGATTAGGATGTCCAATCCGGGTGAGAAATAAACGGATCGCAGATGTGACCGTGCCGGATTGGTGGAAATTACGGCGGACGGAATCAAGAATGCATGTATTACTCCGATTCACGGGTACCGCTCAATTTTGCGATATCGGAACGTCAGAACCATATCCCCCGGCCGGATGTCGTAAGATTCAATTTTGTGTATCAAAACGTTAAATAACAAATGAAAAAACACATCTTGCGTATTTGCTTCTTGTTAACTTATCACAGCCGTTAACTGTAGTTACAGCTGATAAAATAAATCAATTTCAACACATCGGTATCTTAAAATCACTCATCGGTTAGGACTTACCAATTTCATAATGTCAAGGGTTTATTCAAGTGTATTAATTGATTGCTCTTTTGCGTTCGAGAATTCGTGTTTAATGCGAATTCTTCTTTTTTTTTCAATCGCTGATTGCGGACTCACGAAATGCGCTTCCTAACCGCGACAATTCCGCTGATTCAGATACTCAAAAAGCAGCGGAATACTTATAAACCTTTCTTTGTATGCTCTGAGCAGACAAACAACCATATCATTTCATTTACAATAAATATAAACGGAGACGGTGCAAAGTGAGGTTGTGCAGTTAATAAGAACACTTTAGAGACATCGGATTATCAAAGTGGTTGTCTCCGGGAATAAATGCAGTTTGACAGATCTTACACAGGAGCTGTCCGGGCGAACCATTGTTTTTACAGAGATATGGCTTTGGAAGGAGGAATTCTTATGGATAACAATCGTGTTGTTTTACAGGGAAAAATGCCGGGGAAACAAAGGACACCGGCGGCGGTTCTGCTGCTGTGGAATGTGATCTATACTTTTGGATCCGTTTTCTATGCAGGCGCGATCTCACGAATCGGCCCATCGTGGTGGCTATCCAGAATTGCCTTGCTGGTTCTTGTGATCATGGTCTTCATCGGGAAAAAGAACATCGGGCTTCTGATCCCGATAGCGGGCTTGTCGCTTTTGAGTTTGCAGAGACTGTTTGTATACTTCCGCATCGGCAATCTGTTGTATGCGGCAGGCTGGTGGGCCCTATGTCTGATCGCGGTATCTGTCGTTCTCTCTCGGTCGGGACGGAACGGTAAACTGCCGAAAGCCTTTTCATATCTGCCGGCAGGGCTGTTCCTGGCAATGGGCTTGTTTGAATTCATATCCTATATGACCGCGTCGGGATATGCGGGGGTTTTTCTCTCAGGGCTTCTTTACCTCCTGAATGACATTCTCTTGGCGATGGGGATTCTGTTTCTGGCAAGGGCTCTGACAGAGGAAACTTTCGAAAGCGCAGCCTCGTCTGCGGCAGGCGGGGGACACTTTTCACCCCGAATCCGTCCGGAGCATCGCCGGTCGGCAACTGCTTCGGATGCGGTTCCTCTCTATGTTCCTCCTTCTTATGTCGCCGCCGGGCAGGCGGTTCCGGGAGTGCTGCTTGTCCGGTTCAGCATCGACAAGCTGAACGGGTTGAGCGGTTCCTACGGTTTTCAGTCCGGGAGACTGATCGGGCAGGCGGTTCCTGCCGCTCTCTTAGAGGGAATGATTATCAGTGACGGGGATTCGGCGGCAACGCTTGCCGGTCGTGAATACGTCTGTGTTGTGTCCATTGCCTCCAACAACATTTCGGTTCTGACGCATAAAATTGAGCCTCTGCTTCGGGCAAACAAAGAGATTTTGGAGAATGGAGCCGATCCTGTCACGCAGGTCGTCGGCAGTACAAAAGAACCTCTGGTGATGGACGGCATTGTACGAAACGGGAGGATCGAAGGAAATGGCGGGTGGTGTGCGAACGGCTTTATAAGTGCATGGAAGGAAGCGGAGCAGACAAAAAAAATCGACACAACCGCTTCGGATGGCGGTCGTGTCACGGTCATGGCAAAATCGTTCTACCAACCTAAACCGGAGGCAAATTACGGAAGGGATATCTGGGGGATTATTGTCAGCATTTTGCTCATCTTCGGCGGTGCCAGCGGACAATTCGTTCTGCGCGGAACGAACAGCAGTACAGGTCTGGTAATTGCGGGTATCGCATTTCTGGTGTGGGATATCTTTCTTATCTTCATAAAGCAGTCCGATTTGAAAAAAGCGGAGGAAGCGTATTCCGCACGTTACAACAAAATGCGGGAAGAGGAAAACGCCATTATGAGTGATGCCGGAGTTCTTCCAATGTCTGTAAATGTACGCATCGCCTGCAATGCGGAACTGACAAAACTGGATCTTGTTCCGCGTCTTAACGGCAGCGATATGACATGGAATGCAGAAGCATCCGCATATACTGCCCAGACTTCAAGCATGCGAAACATTTTGACCTTCAAGAATCTGGATCTGAGTGCAGCCTTTGAGATTGCTCATAATTCCGACGCGGTCGATCTGGAACTGTTTCGGGATAAGCTCGACATTGGCATTGAACTTCCGGAAAATGTGACATTTTTGCAACAGACAGTACAGCAATAGACTGAGAGAGAAATGGATAATAGAGAAATCGTCGGGAACAGAATAATGAATACAAGGAGGTTAACCATGGGACTGTTTGGAAAAAAAGAGGAAATCATGCCGGCGGTGGCGGATATTTTCTCTGCGGAGGATCTTAAAAAGATTAACGACATCGTTGCCATAAAGATGTTAAACCGGACTTATGGAAGATACAACGATATGGCTGAAACACTCATGCAGGTCGTTGTTGCTCCGGAGAAAGCATTTACAAAGCGGGAGTGGAACGACATCATCTACGCATCCGGAGGCATGACAAAGCTTGAACCGGATCTTGCGCCGACGCTGAAAGATGCGATTAAGAGATTTCATTCTTTTAAAAAGAAATAGGAGAATGCCTGTTGTGAATAAAAAGATGTAGGGAAAGTGGGAGAAAAAAATGAACAGACTCAAACAAGTTGCGGTACTGCTCCCGGTTTTTATGGTTTGCTTGTTTACGCTTACGGCGTGTTCCGCAAAAAAGAGCGGCAAAGTGCAAATCTTTTCCGGCGAGCATCATGAAGAATATATGAATGCGGCAAAAGAGCATTTTTCAAAGGTCGGCTGGTCAAATGCCGATTATATGGACTATACAGATGGACCGACCGAATACAGCCACGAATACAATGGAGGTACCGCGACCATAAGAATTGGAGAGATAGGCGACGACACACGGTATGTTGTGATCATTTCGGAGGAAGAAGAAATTCTTAATCGTGAACCGATAGAAGGAAAAAGATATACCTGTTTTGTCTGCGATAACGGCAGTGACGACATCAAGATTTCCATGCGCTACAATGTCGGATCGACGGACAATTGCGTTGTAAAGGGAAAGGTCACTTCCGGGGAATTTGCGTATAACAATTCTCTGGACATTGCGGCATCCGGGATCTCCGACGCTTCCGAAAGGGCTGCTTTGATCTTTAATGCGTTGTACGAACAATTCGTCGAGATTGAGGGAAGGTGAGGAGAAGAGGATGAAACCAATGAATAGAGAAATTGCGATTATTCTGTGGATCATGGTCTGCATCTGTGTTTTTTCAGGCTGCGTGGAGAAAAAGAAATTTGATTTCGGGGAGACCATGGAAACATCCGAGACCTCAGGCAGTAGTGAAGACACAAGCGAAGACATAGGCGAAGAAACAAAAGAGGACATGACGGAGGACACGACAGGTGTCAGGGATGAAAACATATCCGTAAGCGAGCCTGCCGCAGCGGTTACGGAAGAAAACAAGGAGGACGGCAGTACAGCGCTCCTGATGCTTGGCGGCGAAGAGATTCGAATCGCCATTACCGATGTTCAAATCGATGACAGCGGGATACTGTCCTTTGCCATCGATGGTATTGATTTGGGATCTGCGTGGAGACAGCTGGATGTGTTTGCCGTTGTTGACGGGGAGAGATTTTTCCTTGAACAATGCAGCGTAAGTCAGGATGGATACAAGCGTACATCTCTTTCCGTTTATGATAAGCTTCCGGAGCAACTGATCTTGTTTGAAAAAGAAAACGAGCAGGATGCTCTGATATATGATGTGGCTGCCGGGCGCTTTTTGGATGAATCGGGCGGCACAGAGGGAACGGAAGGAGCAAAATGACGGCATACCGACCATTACGGAAAAAACATGTCCTCAAGATTGCCGCCGGTGAATCGGAATGCGGCATTGCCTGATAGGAGGTGAACGGTGTGCCGGACGTAGATGTATTTCTGCAATCATATAAAACAGGGCTTCGGGAAAGAATCGCAAAAGCCGATATGCCGCCGCAGTTGATTGAAAACTTTACTTTTGACAGCCTGGAAAAGTGGCAGTCCGAACGGGAAATTTATTTCATTACCCGCAAATCGGACAAAAAGCGCGCCGTTTTGCTCATTACAGCCGCAGAAAGTCCGGAAAGTGCCTTTGCAGAGGGAGAAGTGCTGAAACGGCTTGAACACCCGTCCATTCCAAAAGTGCTTGGGCTTTGGGAACATAGCGGGTACAGCTTTCTGGCGCGTGAATACTTTGACGGTGATGACCTGCATACCTATATCCGCAAATATGGTCCTCTGAGCAGGGAAAGGCTGATGTTTGTTGCTCTGCGCCTGTGCGATATTCTGAGTTATCTCCATGAACGGAATCCGCCGGTCATACACAGGGATATCAAGCCGGAGAATATTATCCTTTCCGACAAAGATGATGTAAAACTGATTGACTTCGGTATCGCCCGCAATTTCCGGCCGGACAGGGAAAATATGGAGGACAGTGAGGACACCCGGATTGCCGGGACAAGACCGTATATGGCTCCGGAGCAATTCGGAAGTGAACAGACGGACAACAGAGCGGATATCTATGCTCTTGGGGTGGTCATGATCTACATGGCTACGGGAAGGCCGGACAGGAGGAATCTGAGATGCTGTTATCCATATAAGAGCCTCATAGGCATTATTCGAAAATGCATCCAAAAAGACCGCAGCTGCCGCTATCGGACGGCGCTGCAGCTAAAGCGGCACATCCTGTGGGTGCAGAAAAGAATGACGGCAAAGCTGCTGCTGGCGGGGGGAGTGCTGGCGGCAATTGCCGCTGCCTTCTTCACAGGATTCTCACTTGGCCGGATGCAGGGATTTGAAGAGGGCGTTACGTCCATCATGGCATCTCCCATCCGGAAAAACGAGCTGTTTTCACAGGAAGAATTGTGGGAAACGGTGGAATTTGACAACTGGTACCTGGATGTTGCCGTAAGAAACATCATCGGAAAAGAATTGGGAAAACCGATATACAGGGAGGAGATCGTAAACCATGTCCGGGAACTCTACATTTACGGTACCCGGGTTGAGCATCCTTTCGTCAAGGCGGAAACGGAGTTTACAAAGACCCATATCGAAAAGGGATTTGTGGAATATAAAGAAGGCGCCTACGGCATCATTGATGAACGGGGGGACATCAGCTCTCTTACGGATATCCCGAACATGTACTACTTAAAGACTCTTGAGCTGACTTCGCAGAACATCTCCGATTTGACGCCGCTTGGCGGTATGAAGCTGGAACGGCTGGTCCTGTGCGACAATTACATCGGCAATCTTCTTCCTCTGAAGGATATGGCATCGTTGAAGGCGCTGGATTTATGTGAGAATCCTCTCTGGGATCTGACACCGGTTCGCGGTCTGCTTTTATTAAACGATCTGGATGTCAGCCAGACGTCGGTCACAGACCTCTCTCCGCTTTCGGAACTGTCCGGACTGGAAACACTGAATATTGTCTGGTGCGATGTAAAGGATCTGCGGCCTCTGGCTGTGTTGCACAATTTGAAAAAGGTCGATGTTTCCTATACCGCCGTGACGGATCTTTCGCCTCTGGTTCGGGAAGGAGATCCGGTCACGGTGCATTGTGCCGGACTTCCGGCAAAGACCGTCGATGCCGTGCGGGGGTTGAATATCGTTTTGGTGGAAGAATAAACGGGAGAATATCATTCTGTACGGCAAATAAAAAGCGCAGTTTATAAAAACTAAACGAACAAATGGAAAAGAAAGGGGTATCGATTATGAAGAATGGGAAATGGATAACAGCCGGATTATTGGCCGTAGGTCTTTCCATGATTCCGGGATTGACAGAGACGGTGTTTGCGGCGCCGGTTGCCATTAACAGCACAAATTTTCCGGATCAGAAATTCAGAGACTATATTGCCAGATTTGACACAGATGCAAATCATACGCTCAGTGATGCTGAGATAGCTGCTGCGGAGGTAATGGATTGTAATCGGCGGAATATCTCAAACCTTAAAGGAATCGAATACTTTACATCTTTGACGGAGCTTGATTGCAGCAGGAATATACTCGCAGAATTGGATGTGAGTGCAAATACATCTCTGGAATATCTTGATTGTCACTCCAATAAACTCACATCTCTGGACGTGAGTGGCAGCACATCCCTGAGAGAGCTTTATTGCAATGATAATCAGCTTGCAGAACTGGATGTGAGTGCAAATACATCTCTGGAACTTTTTAATTGTAAAGATAATCAGCTTGTGGAACTGGATGTGAGTGCAAATACGGCTCTGCAAGCGTTGGATTGCAGTTCCAATCAGCTCACATTGCTGGATATCAGTTCGGCAACGACTGTGCGGGAGATTGTGCTGAATGAAACGGTACAGATTTTCGGGGTAAATTCTGATGTTGATTTGTATGCAAATTCCGACAAGACTGCAGGTCTTGCTGTGGATAAGGATGTGCGGCTGATAACGGACCGGTTTACGGTCACCTTTCATACGGACGGGGGGAGCGCTATTGCACCGCAGATTATCGAAGCGGAAATTGCGATGCCCCACAGCAATGAAAGAATTTTCGGGAAAGCCTTGGCTGTGGAGGATCCCCAAAGGGCAGGATATACCTTTGCCGGATGGTACTCGGATGCTTCACTGGAGACGGAGTTTGACTTTGAAAGCGAAATAAAAGCGGACACCGATATATATGCCGGGTGGGAAGCCGATTCGGCAATTTTTACGGTAAGCTTTGATGCAAACGGGCACGGCACCGCCCCCACGCCGCAGAGCGTAGCAGAAGGAATGAAGGCGGTAAAGCCTGCCGATCTCACACAAAGCGGCCGGACATTCGGCGGCTGGTACCGGGAAGCGGATTGCATCCATGCCTTTGACTTCGAAACACCGATCACCGGAGATGTCACCCTGTTCGCCAAGTGGACGGAGGTCGCCTCGGGAAGCGGTTCAGGTTCCGGCGGCGGCTCGAACTCGGGAAATAGCTCAAGTTCGGGAAACGGCTCAGATTCCGGCGGCAGATTGTCGGGAGGAAGCGTGTCTGCAAGTGCGAACAGTGGCAGTTGGATGCAGGACAGTAAGGGCTGGTGGTATCAATACAGCAACGGAAGCTATGCGAAAAACGAGTGGAAGCAGCTTCCTTACAGCAAAGATACAACATGGTATGCCTTCAACGAGGAGGGGTATCTCAGAACCGGCTGGTTCTTATCCGGCAGTCATTGGTACTATTTAAGCGAAGCGAATGACGCAAGTATCGGAAAGCTCGTCACCGGCTGGACGGAAATCGGGGGGAAGTGGTATTATCTCGAGCCTGACGGGAATGCGGCACATCCGCAGGGGGCAATGTACGCAGGTGAAAAAACACCGGACGGATATACGGTGGATGACAGCGGAGCCTGGGTGAAGTAAATCCTAAGCATTCCTATTGACGGTCATCATCGGATATATCCCTAATCCCGGTTTTATACCGTAGCATAAAGACAGCAAAGTCAAGAGAAGATTGTCGGAAGTGGGGCAGGATAAAATCGTATGCTGTTTCTTTTTTCAGCGAAAAAATCATATCATAAAGGAAATAAAAAACAATAGTCTCTCGG
>JBHAEV010000177.1:0-4657 GCA_041855735.1 Lachnospiraceae bacterium | reverse complement strand
GGCAGACCGGAAAAAATGTACATCGACTTCACCGGCGGCACGAAGGCGATGTCGATTGCCGTAGCACTTGCGGGAAGTATCATAAATGTGCAGATGGTGTATGTCGGATCCAATGATTACCTGAAGGATTTAAGAAAACCCCGTCCCGGTTCGGAAGAACTTCATCTGATCGCAAATCCGCTGGAGGTTTTCGGGGATTTGGAGATTGAGAAAGCGTACAAGCTTTATCGCGAACATAACTATGCCGGTGCGGCGGAAATACTGAAGGAGCTGAAAAGAAAGATTCCGGATCCAACCATTCGAACCCGAGTGGAAAACGCATATCTTCTGGCGTGCGCATATGAAAAATGGGATGCACTGGATTTTCAGCCGGCATATGAATACATGAAAGAACTGACGGACAATCTGAGCCGGGACAGCCATTCCATACATCATATGTCTGAAGCGGATGTACAAAAATTAAGGCGACAGGAGGAAATGCTGCGAAAGCTGACCGGTATCCGGCAATACATCATGGGAAAACAAAATGAAATGATACTGGATACGGTCGATTTGATTCATCCGCTTATGGCGACCATGCTCCAAAATGCGAGGGTTCGGGAGAAGCAGGAAAAATACGATATGGCAACCTTGTTGTATTATCGTTTGCTGGAAATGATGGGACAAAGGCGTTTGTATGGATATGGACTCTATGCTTCCAGGATGGATTACGGAAAATTGAGGGCGAATCCGGACAGAACGCCGAACATGGCGACGGATTCCGGCGAAGTCAATCAGAAAGAACTCGGAAAAAGTCTGGAAATGATTCGAAGTGAGATTTTCAAAAAGAAAGGAATGAATTTCCTGCCCGATCCGGCATCCTTGTTGGATATTTTTCTTCTTCTCGGTGCATTGAAAGATGATTTATTCCAAAACAGGGAAAACGGAAATACCGTCCGTCAAATAAAGCGAATCCGGAACATGGTATATCTGCGCAATAATTCCATTTTTGCACATGGTCTCGGTCCGGTCGGAGCGGCGGAATACGAGGAATTCTCGAAGTTTGTAGAAAGTATGTTTCGAGATTTCTGCAGGATTGAAAAGCTGGATTATACAGAACTGGAACAAAATATCGAACATGTGCTTCCGCCGAAGAACCAAGGCAGGTAGTCTATGCCGATTGTGTATATTAAGGAACAGGGAGCCTATATCAAAAAGGCGGAGGAGCGACTGGTGGTCGAAAAGGGCGGAAACTGTCTGGCGGATGTGCCCATACATACTTTGAGTGATCTGGCAATCATCGGGAATGTCCAGATCAGCACGCAGGCGATTCACCTTCTTTTAAAGCAGGGAATTGACGTGAGTTTTTTTACGTTTCGAGGAGATTTGCTCGGGCGGATCGCCTCGGAAAATTCCAGAAATATTTTTCTGCGATTCGAGCAGTACCGCTTGTACCAGAATATGGAGAAACGCCTGCGTTTTGCAAGAAACATTGTGGAAAACAAAATCAATCACCAAATTCATCTGATCAAACATTTTCGTTTCCATGCATCCGAAAGCGAGGAAGTGCAATCCGAAGTACAGGATATAGCAGAAAAGCTGGAGTTGATAAAATCCGGACTGGAAAACAGAAGAACGTCCAATGAAATTATGGGGGCGGAGGGAAGCGGCAGTGCTTTGTATTTTCGAGCTTACGGGAAAATGTTCAAGTCCGGCATTCGCTTTGAAAAAAGAAGCAGAAGACCGCCGAAAGATCCGGTTAATGTTCTGCTGAGTCTGGGTTATACACTGTTGACCAAGGAGGTGGAGTCGGTGTTGGAGGCGGAATCTTTTGAAACACATTTGGGCTTTTTGCACGGAATACGGTATGGCAGAAAATCCCTTTCTCTGGATATTGTGGAAGAGTTTCGGCAGCCCGTAATTGATCGCCTGGTACTTCGAATGTTCAACAAACGAATGATGACCGAAGCGGATTTTCATATGGAAGAAGACCGAGTTATACTGGAGGAAAGCGGATTTATGAAATTCATAAAGACCTACGAAAGGTGGATGAATGATTCGATTTCCAAGCGGGAAAATCGCAGTTTTCGCAGTATGATCAAGAGTCAGATTGCTCATCTGAAAAAAGCGATTAAGGAGCAGGGTGAGTACGTTCCCTACCGTTTTGCATGTGATTTTGCCTTCGATCGGGACGAAGGCGATTCGGTCGGAGCTTGCAATGCAGGAGCTGTCGATGCTTGCGATGCCGGCATTTTTGCGTCCGATTGTGATGAAGTTTGAGAAAGGATGGTAAAAATGTACCTGGTTACATACGACATTACCTCGAACAAAATCAGAAATAAAATTGCCAAATGTCTTTCGGGGTATGGCAATCGCGTCCAATACAGTGTCTTCGAATGTGAGATTAATCCGAAGAAGTTCAAGCAGCTCTACAAGGAGTTGCTAAAGCGCATGGAAAAATCCGAGGAGGGAAATATTTGCATCTACTATATTGACGAGTACGCCAGATCGAACATTCTGACCATAGGGGACATGAGTGAGAGGATGGGAACGGATGTACTTTTTATTTGATCGGAAAGGAAAAGGTATGCCGAATTTCGATTCGGGATATAAGGACATTGTATGGGGCTTTATACAAAGATTATTGATCGCCAAAAACTGTTTGAAGCGTGGAAAAAGGTGAAGAGCAATCACCCGGCTCCCGGATCGGATCATGTGACGGTGGAAGAATTTGAAAACAGGGAAAGGGAAGAAATTGCCAATCTGTCCATTGAATTAAAGGAAAAACGTTACGTATGCAAGCCGGTCAAGACGGTCACGATTCAAAAAGACGAAAAGGAGAGGGAGGTCAGCCTGTATTCCGTTCGGGATAAGATTGTGCAAACATCCATTGCCGTGGAACTGACCAGGCTTTTCGACGCCAGATTGTCAAAGAATGCATTTGCGTATCGAAAAGACAAATCCGCACTGAATGCCATCGGTATTATTGAAGATGAACTGAAATCGGCAAGATATCGGTATTTCTGCAAACTGGATATCCATAAGTTTTTTGACTGCATTCCGCTTGATACTTTGCGGGCAAAGCTTCGCAATCTGATTCAGGAAAATGACGTATTGGATTTGATTTTTTTACAGCTTTGCGCTCCGAGTTTCGGAGCAAACGGGGAATTGACAAAGAAAAAGATCGGCATTTACCAGGGAAATGCATTTTCCCCGATTCTGTCCAATCTGTACCTGAGCGAGTTGGACAGGGCGATGGATAGGTTTATGGTATTCTACGGCAGATACAGCGACGACTGCATTTTGCTGGCAAATGAAAAAAATGATCTGGAGAGGGCGAAAGCGGAAATCGAAAAGACGCTGCATGCTCTCGGGCTGAAATTCAATTCGGACAAAACAAGGACGGGAGAGATTTCGGAAGGATTTTCGTATCTCGGCTATCTGTTCGACGACAAAGGAAAGCAGATACCGGTGAAAGCCAAACAGAAGCTGAATGACAGCCTGGAGGATGTGTGGCTGGACTCGAAGAATCAAAGCATACAGGAGAAGCTGGAAAAGTGCAGTCGGATTCTGAACGGCTGGGAGCAGTATTATCGGGGAGAGGACAAGATTCATAACATCTACGAATTTACCACTTTGATGTATATGCTCCGGAACAAGCCCGAACGAAAAGCATTGTTTGAAAAGAGAAGAGAGTTTTTCAATCACTTTAAGGAAATTGCCGTGTATTTGCTGGAGATTTGGAAAGAGAACCGGCAGTACCATTTGCAGATTCTGGAGTATGAGCAGTATTTCGGTCTGGGTGACGGAAAGGAGTTCATGGAAAACAGCGTACTGTACCATGAAATTCTGGAGATTTATTCCCGGCTTTTGCAAAATGCGGAGGAGGAGACCTGGGGAGAATTGCTGCAGGCGTACATGGACTTGGAGAAGTATGATATTGCAGAGAAAATACAGGATAAATTGAAAGAGCGGAAGCAGGAGGGAGGCTTTGTGCATTTTCAATCCGAATCCGCAACGGAGGAAGAACCGGAGGATTCCGAAGCTAATCTTGAGATTTTGGAAGATATGTTTGTCGGAAGAGAGGACTATTACGTTCGCGAAACATTTTCCGACACACAAAAACGTCAAACGGACTATATTCCCGAGCCGCTGACCAAGGAGGTACTGAGTCTGCATCTCAAAGGCAGAGAAACCATCGGCACATATATCATGCGTAACAACAATACAGTGAAATATCTGGTGTTTGACATTGATATCTCAAAGAAGATGCTGAGCACAAAGAACTACAATTTGCAAGAGGGACTGAAATCAGCCCTGAAACAGGCAAAAACCATGCAGGAGATGCTGAAAAACATGGGCTTGCACGGTTACATCGAGTTCTCCGGCTTTCGAGGTTATCATCTTTGGATTTTTTTCCGTGAATGGCTGCCGATTCGTTATGTGAATGTGCTTGCAGAAATCATTCTTTCAAGATCCGTGGAGAGTAAAGGGGAGATCACCGTGGAGGCATTTCCGAATAAATTTAAGAAAAATCTGGGAAGCGCAGGGCAGAGACTGAAGATCCCTTACGGAATTCACCTGCTCTCCGGGAAACGAAGCCATTTTTTGGATTCTTTCGGCGATCCGCTTTTTGATCTGGTCGGATTTTCGAATTCCGCAGCAAGGTATTCGTTGG
>JBHAEV010000176.1:0-3247 GCA_041855735.1 Lachnospiraceae bacterium | reverse complement strand
TCCTTGGTAACCATGATTTCCGCGGATACAATCGGCTCTTCCATATAGTCGATCTCGCTCGGATCCGGCAAATTGGACGGATTGGTCAACTCCAGCATCTCCCCGTTCGTACGGTGTACGCGGTAGATTACCCCGGGAGCGGTTGTGACCAGGTCCAGATTGTACTCCCTCTCCAGTCGTTCCTGAATGATTTCCAAATGCAGCAGACCGAGAAAGCCGCATCGAAATCCGAAACCGAGTGCAAGAGAAGTTTCCGGTTCATAAAACAATGCCGCATCATTGAGCTGCAATTTCTCCAATGCATCCCGAAGATCCGGATACTTCGCTCCGTCCGCCGGATACAATCCGCAATACACCATCGGCGTTACCTTCTTATAACCCGGAAGCGGCTTTGCGCACGGACGATCCGCATTGGTAATGGTGTCGCCGACTCTGGTGTCTTTCACATTCTTGATGCTTGCCGTAATATAGCCCACACTTCCCGCAGACAGCTCTTCACAGGCAATGAACTTTCCCGCACCGAAATATCCGACCTCCACAACCTCCACCATTGCTCCGGTTGCCATCATTTTGATGCGATCCCCCTTCTTTACGCTTCCCTCCTTGATTCTGACAAATACGATGACCCCGCGATACGAATCGTACAAAGAGTCAAAAATCAGAGCCTGAAGCGGCGCATTGAGATCCCCTGTCGGCTTCGGTATCTTTTGTACAATCGCCTCCAGCACATCCTCAATATTCAATCCGTTTTTTGCGGAAATCCGCGGCGCATCCTGCGCTTCAATGCCGATGACATCCTCAATTTCCTCCGCAACCTTGTCCGGGTCGGCACTCGGCAGATCAATCTTGTTGATAACCGGGAATACTTCCAGATCATGGTCCAATGCCAGGTATACATTGGCAAGTGTCTGTGCCTCAATCCCCTGCGCGGCATCCACCACAAGGATCGCTCCGTCACAGGCGGCCAAGGATCGGCTCACCTCATAGTTGAAGTCGACATGCCCCGGTGTATCGATTAAATTAAAGATATATTCCTGTCCGTCCCTTGCCTTATACACCGTTCTGACAGCCTGACTTTTGATGGTGATGCCTCGTTCTCTCTCCAGATCCATATTGTCAAGAATCTGCTCCTGCATCTCTCTTTGAGTGAGCAGACCGGTCTTTTCGATGATTCTGTCAGCAAGTGTTGATTTGCCGTGGTCGATATGTGCAATAATGCAAAAATTTCTTACCTTGCTTTGGTCAAACATATATTCTCCCTACATTAAAACATCCATTTTCATTAGCTATTAGAATACCATTTCTCCGGTTTTCTGTCAAAACGAATTTGCAATTCCTCCTTGACAAGCCACCGTTTTTGGACTAAAATACAGAAGTATGTTTTCATTGAACTGTCCGTGTCCAGGCTTCGATGCTAACACCTTGGAATCCGCGGATTCCCGAACATGAAAAAATTCGAATGGAGGTAAAAAAGGTTGGCTAATATCAAATCATCCAAGAAGAGGATTGAAGTTGCTGCTGTCAGAACAGAGCGTAACAAGGCGATTAAGTCCAAAGTTAAGACTGCTGTGAAGAAAGTTGATGCTGCCGTTGCTGCCAAAGATAAGACCGAGGCTGCTGCAAAGTTGCACGATGCCATTGTTGAGCTTACAAAGGCCACAAGCAAGGGAGTATATCACAAGAATACAACTTCTCGCAAGATTTCCAGATTATCCAAGGCTGTTAACGCAATCGGTTAATCGGCATTTTGAATATACCGGCAGGATGCCGACGACTGACACATGACTCTGATCCACGACTTGACCGTCATCAAGCCGTGGTTTTTTTGACTGTTTTGCCTTGCATACTCATCCCCACACAGTGCGATAAGTATGCACCGCTCTTTCAGCGACGCACGGCATCGCTTCCGGTAATCAACAGGATACAGGCATGATCCGCATCCATTTCTCCCCGTTTGCAACCGGCTTCCAGATCCAAAACCCGATTCAGGATTTCCTGGAATCTCTCCATACTGTATCCCTTCCCCTGCCGGATGAGCTTTCCCACCACATACGGTTTCAGTCCGAGTTTTTTCGCCATGTCCTCGTCGGAAAGATTTCTTTCAAACATGCTTTTCGCCAGCATCATCTGATTGAACTGTCTTGCGATCAGATTCATCACCAAAAAAGGGCTGATTTTCAAATCTGCCAGATTTTTGTACTTTCCGAGTGCCTGCACCACATGCCCCAGCGCAATGTCCTCCACCATGTCAAAAATCCGGCTCTCCACATTGACGCTTGTCATCCTCTCGATGTCTTCCTGCTCAATCACTTCTTTGTCCGAAACATAGGAAATCAACTTATCCAGCTCATTCCCCACTCTTTCCATATCATCCCCGACATACTCCAGAAAAAGATTCATATTCCCGGTCGTGATTTTCTTTTGATTCTGATGCAGCCTTCGAAGTGCCCAGTCCGCAAGCTGCTCTTTCGTGGGATGGTTCAGTATCGCCACATGACCCGACTTGGCTACTTTTTTGTACAATCCGGAACGTTTGTCCACATTTCGTTCCACAAAAATAATATGAGTCGTATCCGGAAATGCATCCATTGCCTCCGACAGCCGAGCCGTTTTGGAAAGCAGACGCTTTGTTTTGGAACCGTCCTTTTGCGAATCCTGCACCGTATCTTCTCCTTTGCCCGCCTTAAACCAGTCGGAATCTTCCACCAGAATGCATCTGGCATCGCCGAAAACGGGCAGCGTGTTTGCCGTATCGATGAACGCATCCACATCCGCCTTCTCTCCTTCATATCGGCTTTGATTCAACGGATTCTCCATGGAAATCATACGAAACAGCCTTTTTTTGAAGGAATTGATCAAGAATTCATCATTGCCCGTCAATAGATAATATTTTTTGAACTTCCCTTGTTTGATGTCCTCATTTAATACCTGCATGTTCCTCTTCCCCCTGCTTCGGGAATACTCTTCCTTGAATGACCTTGTTCGGATATCTGCCAAAATCCCCTGCCGAAACGCCCTTACCCGCACCCTTTCGCCGTCCGTCTCCACAAAAATCGCACCGTGAAGTGCCGTTTCATACGTTTCGATTTCCAGATTTTGCAATCGTTCCACAACCTCACGATGCGGATGCCGATAACGATTATTTTCCCCATACGATATCATAGCATATTTCGGATTTGTTGTGGCAAGAAACTCTTCACCGCTTGAGGTCGCCGAACCGTGATGTCCCAGCTTCAGCAATGCGATG
>JBHAEV010000175.1:0-4808 GCA_041855735.1 Lachnospiraceae bacterium | reverse complement strand
TGCATCCCGCGGCAAAATGCATGCTGCGGCAACCACCGGTCCTGCCAGCGGTCCCCTGCCCGCTTCATCCACTCCGCAAACCAAGTCAAATTTTGCATATTTGTCTTCAAATTCCCGCATGAGCATCAGGCGGGAAAGCTCATCCTGCTCCTTTATGGCCATTCCAGTGTAACCCTTCCAAGTTTTGCCGAGCGGAAGTCATTGATAAATCCGGCTGCCGCCTTGTCAATGTCGAATTCTCCGCCCTTTTTAACGATATTCCGAACTTCGGCAATTTTCGTCAGAATCTCCTCCGCTTTTTGATCCTCCAAAGGTACAAATCCGTATTTTTCCTCAAACATCTGAGGTTTGTTCTGCAGAAACCATTTGACGATCTCCGCTGCAAGTTCGATCCGATCGATGATCATATCGTTGATCGAACCGATGAATGCAATCAACTCTCCGACTCGCTCATCTTCAATCTTCGGCCAGAGTATTCCCGGAGTATCCAAAAGCTCCACCGACTTGTTGAGCTTTATCCACTGATTTCCCTTTGTCACACCCGGCTTGTTCCCCGTCTTGGCAGAAGCTCTTCCGGATATGGAATTGATCAGTGTGCTTTTTCCGACATTCGGAATGCCGGTTACCATTGCCCGAACCGGACGGTTCAAGATCCCTCGTTTGCGATCTCTCTCCCTTTTCCCCTCGCATGCCTTGTCAATCAATTGTATCAGTTTTTTAACATTGGTTTTTTCTCTCGAATCCATGAAAAGGCACTCATATCCCAAGCCTTCGAAATAGCTTTTCCACAGGGTATTCGCCCTCTCATCCGCCATATCCGCCTTATTCAGCACAATGACTCTTGCTTTGTTTGCGCCGAGTTTGTCAATATCCGGATTTCTTGCGGCGAGCGGTGCTCGCGCATCCGTCATCTCGATGATTAAGTCAACGATTTTTACATCCTCTGACATGGCTCTTTTCGCCTTGGTCATATGTCCCGGATACCATTGTATCTTCATTATCTTACAATTCCTATTCTGCCCGGCGGGTCAATCCTCGCCCAGACTTTACCTTCGATTTCTTCTCTCTTAATATTCCCGATGCTTGCAAATCTCGAATCTTCACTGGAATCACGATTATCTCCCAGTACAAAATACTCATCCGCCCCGAGAAATATCGACTGATTGGCCAGTCCCGCAAGATTCGCTTCTTTGAATCTTCCTCCGAGAATCTTGTCATTTACATAAACCAGACCGTCCTTGATCTGAACCATCTCTCCCGGAACTCCGATGATCCGCTTTACATTGTCCCTGCCATCCTCCAGGCGAAACAAAATGACATCGAATCTGACCGGTTTTCTCAAACGATAACTGATTTTATCAATCAGCACCGTCTCTCCGGATTGAATCAGCGGCTGCATGGACTGTCCGAACACTTTTGAACTGCTTCCGAATCCGTACACGCAAAACCATGCCAATGCAATCACCACCATGGCATTCACAATGAAATCGAAAACGGTAAGTAACAGCTTGTACAATCTCTTTTTCGTAAGCATCTGCCCTCTATCCATTACATAAGCATAACAAAGTTATAACAATTTTATTAAACAATGTTCATTATAATACAAAATCCTCGATTTGTCACTACCCGACAAGGGAAAAGCACCGTATCGGCTCATCTTGCGGCCATGCCTTTGCCAGATTTCGGCAAATTTGCAGACAAATCCCGAAAATTCACCTGCCGGAAAAGACCGCAGGGCGCACGAAAAAAAGAAGAATCCCGGACTCCATCGAGTCCTCGATCCTTCTTTTTTGCCGTGCTTTTTCACAGCCCCGGTGCCGCATATGTGCGACCCTCTTATTATCGAATCAGTTCTTTTACCTTTGCCGCCTTGCCGACTCTGTCGCGCAAATAATTCAGCTTTGCTCTTCTTACCTTACCTCTTCGGATTACTTCCACTTTCTCAACAAACGGAGAATGTACCGGCCAGGTCTTTTCCACACCGATTCCACCGGATGTCTTTCTTACGGTAAAGGTTTCCTTGAATCCGCCGCCCTGTCTTTTGAGTACGGTTCCTTCAAAAATCTGGATTCTTTCCTTCTCACCCTCTTTGATCTTGTTGTGAACTCTTACGGTATCACCGACATTAAATACGGGTGCCGCTTCCTTCAACTGTGCCGCTTCAATACTTCTGATAATCTCGTTCATCATAACCTCCTGAATATTTGACATTCTTAATCCGCAGGGGAACAGAGGAATATCGCTTTTTACAACTTAGACATTGTACCACAGTATTTCGCGGTTTTCAATCCCCGTTTTTATTGATAATCAAAAATATCGATCCATTTCATGAGGAATTCTTTTTCTTCCGAAACATTCTTGGTAAGCTGCGCGGCAGCGACGATGGACAGCCACTTTTGCACATACTGTTTTTCAATGTTCTCTTTTTTACAGAACAGATCCAGATACAAATTTGCCGTGTCTTCATCCTGAATCGCAAATTTCAGATAGGTCATCGCCGCATCACCGGATGCATTGCCCTGTGTGGCATGCGACCAGTCGAGCACCCATGCTACGTCGTCTTTGTCGATGATGATATTGCTCGGCACAAAGTCACCGTGGCAAATCTTACTGTGACGCTTCATTCCGTCCAGGCGGGTCATCAGATCATACTTGGTTCTGGCATCCACATCCGTAAGCGAATCAATCATACGATTGTACTTGTCCTTCATCTTGGTCAGGAACAGAGAATTCTGGGAATGAATGTGAAATTGAATATCCACGAATCTCTCCATGTACTCTCTCTTTTTTTCCGGATTCTCCTTCATCAGCTGTTCCAGAGTCTTGCCTTCGATTTTCTCAAATTCCAATGCCCAGCAGCCGTCCACTTCGAACACGGACTTGATTTTTGCGACCTTCACATCGGAACTTTCCACTCTGGCTACGTTTAATGCTTCATTAAATACATTCCCCTTGTTATGCTCTTTCACAAATTTCTTAACAACACTGTTTTTGCAGTCATAGACCGTCTTGTTCGCACGCTCAACAATAATCTTTTTTAGTTCCATGTTGTCCTCCTTTGCCTACTTGTTGCCGTAGTAGCAATCCAAGTACATCTGCTTGATCTCGGAAACCAGCGGATATCTAGGGTTTGCACCGGTACACTGGTCATCAAATGCCAGCTCGCTCATCTCATCCAGAGTTTCGAGGAAGTATTTCTCATCCACATTGTAATCGCGAATGGTCTTCTTCACGCCGATGGCTTCTTTCAGTTCCTCCACCTTTTGCAGGTATTTCTCAAAGATCTCATCATCATCCTTGCCGGTCACACCCACATATTTCGCACATTCCACATATCTTTCCTTGGCATGCGGATACTCATACTGCGAGAAAGTTCCCATCTTGGTCGGAACCGGATCCGCATTGTATCTCATGACTCTGGTCAGAAGCAGCGCATTTGCCCAACCGTGCGGAATGTGGTGGAATGCGCCGAGCTTGTGCGCCATGGAATGGTTGATACCGAGGAATGCATTGGCAAATGCCATACCCGCGATACAGGATGCCTCCGCCATCCGCTCTCTGGCAACCGGATCCGCCGCTCCCTTGTCGTACGCTCTCGGCAGATAATCAAAGACCATTTTGATCGCCTTGAGCGCAAGGCTGTCGGTGTAACTGGACGCCAGCATGGACACATAAGCTTCCGTCGCATGGGTAAATACATCGATACCGGATGCGGAAGTCAGTCCCTTCGGCTGCTCCATCATATTGTCCACGTCGACAATCGCCATATTCGGCATCAGCTCATAGTCGGCAATCGGCCACTTGATTCCGGTCTCCGCATCGGTAATGATGGCGAACGGAGTCACCTCGGAACCCGTACCGGAGGATGTCGGAATCGCTACGAAATAGCATTTTTTGCCCATCACCGGGAACTCGTAAATTCTCTTGCGGATGTCCATGAAGTCCATCGCCATGTCTTCAAAGTTTACATCCGGATTCTCATACAGCATCCACATGATCTTCGCGCAGTCCATCGGAGAACCGCCGCCAAATGCAAGAATCACATCCGGTTCGAAGAACTTCATCATCTGCACACCCTTTCTTGCACATTGCAGGGTCGGATCCGGCTCCACTTCGAAAAAGCAGGTGTGCGCAATGCCCATGGAGTCGAGTTTTGCCTCAATTTCCTTGAGATTTCCGTTGCGATACAAAAATGTATCCGTTACGATAAAGACTCTCTTCTTGCCGAGCACATTTTTGAGTTCTTCCAATGCAACCGGTGTGGAACCTTTTTTAAAGTATGTCTTTTCAGGTGCTCTAAACCAAAGCATATTCTCTCTCCTCTCCGCAACGGTTTTAATATTCAGCAAATGTTTCACACCGACATTTTCGGAGGTGGAATTTCCGCCCCATGAACCGCAGCCCAGTGTCAGGGAAGGAACGAGTTTGAAATTGTACAAGTCACCGATACCGCCTTGGGAAGACGGTGTGTTGATCAAAATACGGCAGGTCTTCATCGCCTGTGCGTGGATGGCAATCTTCTCTTTCTCGGTCAATGCCACATACAGCGATGAGGTATGTCCGTAACCGCCGTCCGCAACCAGCCTTTCCGCCTTGGCAATCGCTTCATCATAGGTCTTCGCCTTGTACATGGCAAGTACCGGTGAAAGCTTCTCATGTGCGAATTCCTCGGAAATGTCCACGCTCTCCACTTCACCGATCAAAATCTTGGTGTTCTCCGGCACATTTACACCGGCAAGCTCCGCAATCTTTGTCGCCGGCTGACCGACAATCTTGGCATTCAATGCGCCGTTTATGATAATGGTCTT
>JBHAEV010000174.1:0-10800 GCA_041855735.1 Lachnospiraceae bacterium | reverse complement strand
TGGTTTGGATAAGCCATTGCCGGTTCAATTTGTCAACTATATGTTGAAATTGCTTCGCGGTGATATGGGATTGTCGCTTACAACCGGCAGAGAAATTTCCACTACAATTATGGAGTCGTTCTCCGTATCCGCCAAGCTTGGTGCAATGGCGGTGATAATTGCGTTGTTCATGGGGGTGGTGCTTGGCAGCACCGCGGCTCTCAATCGCAATAAATGGCCGGATCGCATCATCATTTTCTTTGTTACTCTGTTTACCGCAATGCCGAGTTTCGTACTGGGTTCTTTCTTGTTACTGGTATTTTCGCTTCAACTTGCATGGGTGCCGGTTTGGAGTGTGCAGAATCCGAATTATGTTTTGCCGGTGATTGCTCTCTCACTCTCTCCTATGGCGTATATCACAAGATTGACCAAAACCAGTATGCTGGACGTACTCGGACAGGATTATATCCGTACGGCAAAGGCGAAAGGGGTAAATCCGGTGAAAGTGATTTTTATTCACGGACTTCGAAATGCGTTGATTCCGGTGATTACCTATATCGGACCTCTGACGGCATCGATTTTGACGGGATCTTTGGTTGTGGAGAAGATTTTTACCATCGGCGGACTTGGTTCCAAATTTGTAGACAGCATTACCAATCGCGATTATACGATGATAATGGGAACAACCATATTTCTTGCAACCTTGATGATTATGATGAACTTATTGTCGGATTTGGTTTATAAATTGGTTGATCCGAGAATTAAACTGAACTGATATGCAGATTCGTTGTTGATATGCGATTCCTTTTGCTCAGAAGGGATGCGGCGATTTCAAAGTGAAGATGAAAAATCGAAAAAGGGGAGAAATATGGCACAGAATATGGACATGCCGAAGAAGAATCTGCTCAGCATGCAGATCGATTTGGCAAAATTTGAAAGAGCTACGGATGATGAAAAAAGACAGGCGGATGTCATGGCGAAGTCCACTACGTTTTTTAAGGACGGATTGCGCAAATTGTTTAAAAATCCGCTTGCAGTTTTTTCGATGATTGTATTGAGTTTTGTTTTGGTATTCATTGTGGTTGCACCGAGTGTGGTGCCTTACAGCTACGAACAGTTGATTACCGTGGACGGCAAGAGAGATAAAGCGGCAAAGAATCTCAAGCCGTTCGAATATTCCAAGATGGAACAGGAATATATGGAAAGGACGGGGGAGAAGCTCTTCCCGCACATTATGGGAACGGATGAACTCGCCAGAGATTATTTTATCCGCGTTATATACGGTACAAGAGTGTCGCTGATGGTCGGTGTATTTGCCAGTTTGATGGTTTTGGCGATCGGCACCGTTTACGGTTCCATAGCCGGCTATCTGGGAGGACGAGTCGATTTGATTATGATGCGGATTGTCGACATCATCTACTCCCTTCCGGATTTGTTGATTATTATTTTGCTCTCGGTGGCTTTCAAAGAGCGATTTGACTTCAGTAAAGTACCTCTGATCGGCAAATTGGGCACGAATATGGTATCCATGTTTATCGTATTCGGATCATTGTACTGGGTCGGAATGGCAAGATTGATTCGAGGTCAGATTCTGACCATTAAGGAAAACGAATATGTACTTGCCGCCAAGGCCATCGGAACACCTTCGTTTCGAATTATCGCAAGGCATATTCTTCCGAACTGCATCAGCGTTATGATTATCAGCACGGCACAGATGATTCCGAGTGCAATCTTTACGGAATCGTACCTGAGTTTTATCGGTCTGGGTGTAGCTCTTCCGATGCCGTCCCTCGGTTCCCTGGCAAACAATGCCAGATCCAGCATGCAGTCTCTTCCGCTGAACCTGGTGTTCCCGGCTGCGGTCATCATTTTGATTGTACTTTCCTTCAATTTGATTGGAGATGCGATGAGAGATGCATTTGACCCGAAATTGAAGAAGTAAAGGAGACATTATGGCAAAGAATAACGATTTAACAGATTTGCAGCCTGCTGCACAAAGAGGTGAAGTACCTGTGCTCAGTGTTCGAAATTTACAGACTTCCTTTTTTACGGATTCCGGTGAAGTGAAGGCGGTAAACGGTGTGTCCTTTAATTTATATCCGGGAAAGATTTTGGGGGTGGTCGGCGAATCCGGATCCGGTAAGTCGGTTACCGCATATTCCATTATGCAAATTCTTGCGGACAGCGGAAAAGTGACCGGCGGAGAAGTGCTGTACAAGGGCAGGGATATTTTGAAATTCAGTAAAAAGGAAATGGAAGAATTCCGCGGAGCCAAGTGCAGCATCATTTTTCAGGATCCGATGACCAGTTTGAATCCGGTTTTTACCGTAGGCTATCAATTGAATGAAGCGCTTATGCTGCACACCGAATACAATACCAAGGAAAAGGCAACCGAGAGAACCATTGAATTACTGACCATGGTCGGCGTGAATGATCCAAGCAAGCGTATCCATCAATATCCGTTCGAGCTTTCCGGCGGTATGAGGCAAAGGGTGATGATTGCGATGGCTCTGGCATGTGAGCCGGATATTTTGATTGCGGATGAGCCGACCACGGCACTGGATGTGACGATTCAGGCGCAGATTTTGGAACTGATGCAGGAGTTGCAGAAGAAGCTCGGCATGGCGATTATTCTGGTTACGCATGATCTCGGTGTTATCGCATCCATGTGCGATGAGATTATTGTAATGTATGGGGGGCGCGTGTGCGAAAGAGGAACGGCGGACGATATCTTCTATCGTCCGGCTCATGAATATACAAAAGGTCTTCTGCGATCGATCCCGAATGCGGAGAATATGGGGGAAAAACTGGTTCCGATTTCCGGCACACCGATCAATTTGCTGAATATGCCAAAAGGTTGTGCCTTTTGTGCAAGATGCGACAGTGCCATGAAAATATGTTTGACGGAAGTTCCGGAGGAGATGCAGATGCCGGACGGACATTTTGCTTCCTGTTGGCTGAATGTGAAGAAATTATGCGAAGAAAACCAAGGGGAGGTGTAGTCGGTGAGTGAACAAAATCAAGTAAAGAATCTGGTTGAAGTAAAGGATTTAAAACAGTACTTTAATATTAAAACCGGCTTGTTTTCCTCCAAGCAATTAAAAGCGGTGGACGGTGTCAATTTTACGATTAAGCCGGGTGAAACACTCGGGTTGGTCGGGGAGTCCGGCTGCGGAAAAACCACGGTCGGTCGTTCTCTTTTGCATTTGTATAAGCCGACCGGAGGAGAATTTTTCTTTGACGGGGAGCTTGTGAATGAATCCAATATCGGTCGTTTGCGTAAAAAAATGCAGATGGTGTTTCAGGATCCGTATTCCTCGTTAAATCCGAGAATGACGGTTGAGGATATCATCGGGGAGCCGTTGGATGTTCATAAATTATATACCTCAAAATCGGAACGTCATGAAAAAATCATCGATTTGATGCGTAAGGTGGGACTGAATGCGGAGCATGCCACAAGGTATGCGCATGAATTTTCCGGAGGGCAAAGGCAAAGAATCGGAATCGCCAGAGCTTTGGCGGTGGATCCGAAATTCATCGTCTGCGATGAACCGGTTTCCGCTTTGGACGTGTCGATCCAGGCACAGGTGATCAATATGTTTGAGGAATTGCAGGAAGAACTGGGGGTGGCATATCTCTTCATCGCCCACGACCTGCTGATTGTGCATCATATTTCCGATCGCATTGCGGTGATGTATCTCGGGAAGATTGTCGAAATTGCGGATGCGGATGAATTGAATCAATCGCCGATCCATCCGTATACTCTCTCGCTGCTGTCTGCGGTTCCGATTCCGGATCCGAAAATTGCAAGGGCAAGTAAGAGAATCATTCTCGAAGGGGATGTACCGAGTCCTTTGAATGTGCCGGAGGGTTGTGCCTTCCGAACCAGATGCCGGTATGCAACCGAGAGATGCGAAAAGGAAACGCCGGAGCTGACCGATCGAGGAAACGGGCATTTGGTCGCATGTTTTGAACGATAATCGATAGGAAGAGTCGTATAAAAAAAATACGACTCTTTTTGTTTTTTTATAAATAAAAATATGATAGAATCGTAATCGGATGAGTTTGTATTTCTACGGAACCCATTTTATGTTCAGCAATATGGATAAAGCAAACAAGGAGAAGAAGCGGATGAAAAAAGAAGATGTAATTTCCAGAATGAAAAAGGATTGTCTGGTGGCGGTAATTCGCGCAAAAGACAAAGTGCAGGGGGAAAAACTGGTGGATGCCATTATCGCCGGCGGCATTCATTTTATAGAGATTACCATGACCATGGATAAGGGAAATCCGGTGGAATTCATCAGCCGGATGAGTGAAAAATATGCGGATGATGACCGTGTGGTCATCGGTGCGGGAACTGTTTTGGATCCGGAAACGGCAAGAGCGGTCATTTTGGCAGGCGCGAATTATGTCGTAAGTCCCGGATTAAATACAGACACGATAAAACTCTGCAATCGCTATCGCGTTCCATGTCTTCCGGGAGTTATGACTCCTACGGAAGCCATCGCGGCATTGGAAGCGGGCTGTGATATTATCAAGGTGTTTCCGGGAAATATTTTGGGACCGGCATCCATTTCATCGTTCAAAGGACCTCTTCCTCAGGGGGAGTTTATGCCGAGCGGCGGTGTGGATGTGGACAATGTGGATAAATGGCTGAAAGCGGGCGCATGCGCGGTAGGAACCGGATCCAGCCTGACAAAGGGAGCGGCGATTGGAGATTTTGAAGCGGTAACAAAGAAAGCGCAAGAATTTGTGGACGCGGTAAATGCGGCGAGAATCCGATAAAACGCTGCGTCGCTTGGATATGTCAACAAACAAGGAAGATCAAAGGAGAATGCATATGGGAAAAGTAGTAACCATGGGTGAGATCATGCTTCGGCTTTCCACACCGAACAATGAACGATTCATTCAGGCGGATGAATTTGAAGTAAACTATGGAGGCGGTGAGGCCAATGTCGCCGTGTCTTTGGCAAATTACGGTCATGACAGTGAATTTGTGAGCGCCATTCCGAAGAATCCGATCGGAGATTGTGCAATCGCGGCACTTCGAAAGTACAATGTGAAAACCGGTCATATTTCCAGAAAGGGAGAAAGACTCGGGATTTATTTTCTGGAGTCGGGACTGGCAATGCGCGCATCCAATGTGATTTATGACCGTGCGCACTCTTCCATTTCCACAGCGATTCCAAAAGACTTCAATTTTGATGAAATATTTGAAGGGGCGGACTGGTTTCATTTTACGGGAATTACGCCGGCGGTTTCGGATGAGGCGGCAAAACTGACCGAGGCGGCCCTGATTGCGGCAAAGAAAAAGGGAATTACCGTCAGCGTGGACTTGAATTATCGAAAGAAATTGTGGACATCACAGAAGGCGCAGCAAGTGATGACGGGGTTGATGCAGTATGTCGATGTTTGCATCGGAAATGAGGAGGATGCCGACAAGGTGCTCGGTTTTAAACCGGGGAATACCGATGTGGTGCAGGGAGAGCTGGAGCTCGGCGGCTATGTGGATATCTTTTCCAGAATGGTGGACAGATTCAAGTTCAAATATGTGATCAGCTCCCTTCGTGAGAGTTTTTCCGCATCGAAAAATGACTGGTCCGCCTGCATTATGAACGGAGAAACGAAAGAGTTTTATCACAGTAAAAAATACCATGTCACACCGATACTCGATCGTGTCGGAGGAGGGGACTCGTTTGCGGCAGGTGTGATTTGCGGTTTGTTGGATAAAAAAGATTTCAAGGCGGCTTTGGAGTTCGCCGTGGCGGCATCGGCATTGAAACATACCATTCTCGGTGATTTTAATCTGGTTTCCAGAGAAGAGGTGGAAAATCTGGTCAAAGGAGACGGATCCGGCAGGGTACAAAGATAAGTGTACAAAGTTAAGAACAATAAAGAAAATCGATAAATGTTCATTAAAATACCTGTGTTAAACATGGTGGGATACGTCTATAATCTCTATGTTAAAAATTAGAGTGAATAGATGAAAAGGTGAAGTGAATGAAATTAATATCCAACGCAAGAGTGGCTAAGCTATGTTTTCTTGTATTTTTTTTGTGTGTTTTTTTTACGCGATTTTCGTTTTTGTCCCATGCATTTAACTGGGGGGTTCTTGCGAACCGGTGGTACTATCTCGGAGAGGATTACCGATCCGATGAATGGGAAAATGAACATCAGATCGAAGAATCCGTTCGCGCCATCAATGAATTGAGAGTGCACTATGGAAAGAATCCGCTCTCAATTGATCCGGTTCTGATGAATGCGGCAGAAATCCGGGCAAAAGAGATTGTAACAAAATTTGAACATTTCAGACCGGACGGTACAAGACCCTTTACGGCGACCGACGGGGTCTATCAATATGTGGGGGAAAATCTGGGACGAGGTCAGACCAGTACGGTGCAGATTATGGAAGACTGGCTGAATTCTCCGGAGCATCGAAAGAATATTTTCCTGGATGAGTACACGAGAATCGGCGTTGCCACCTACAAGCAGGACGCCAAGACGCATTGGGTGCATCTGTTCTTGGCAGAGTAACGGATTCGGAATGGAGGAAAATGCTTTTCTTTACAAATGACTATTCCGAGGGAGCGCATCAAAATATCATTCGTCGTCTTGTGCAAACCAATATGGAGCGCCATGGCGGCTATGGGAGCGACGCAATCTGCGAATCCGCGAGAGAAAGAATAAAAGCAGCCATTGACGGTGCGGATGCCGAAATTTACTTTGTTTCGGGAGGAACGCAGACCAATAAAATCGTGATCTTTGCAATTTTAAAACCCTATGAGGGTGTGATTGCATGCGACAGCGGACATATTGCGGTGCATGAGGCGGGAGCGATTGAACATGGCGGGCATAAAGTTCTGGCGCAAAAAGGGGAGAACGGTAAGCTGACTCCCTTTGGAATCGACCGCTATGTCGAGTTCTTTTACAAAGACGACAATAAAGAACATATGGTTTTTCCGGGCATGGTCTATATCTCCCAACCGACGGAATACGGTACTTTGTATTCTCTTGAGGAATTGACGCAAATCCGGAAGATCTGCGACAAATACGGTTTAAAGCTGTTTCTTGACGGAGCGAGACTCGGTTATGCGCTCGGTGCACCGGACAATGATGTCAGTCTGAAAGATATTTATCGGCTCAGTGATATTTTCTACATCGGCGGTACCAAATGCGGGGCTCTTTGCGGAGAGGCCATCGTTTCCAAACCGGGACTGGTTCCGAGGTTTTTGACCATCATCAAACAGCATGGTGCATTGATGGCAAAGGGCAGACTACCGGGGATTCAATTCGATGAATTGTTTACGGATAATTTGTACGAAAAAATCTGCAGATCCGGAGTCGAAAAAGCCCTGCGTATCAAGCAGGCGCTTCTGGAAAAGGGATATACACTGTATATCGACTCAACGACCAATCAGCAGTTTATCGCGGTCAGCAGGAAAAAGGCGGAGGAAATAAAGAAATTTACGACCTACGGATTTATGGAGACTTTGGATGCGGAGAACATCGTAATCCGTCTTTGCACCAGCTGGGCGACCACGGATGCCGATGTGGAGGAATTGATCCGGAATTTATAGTCCGGTTTATCAATTTTTTTGAAAAGGTTTGCGATATTGCGATGCTCTCAAAAGAAAAAGACTCGTTTCTGCGAAATGCAGGACGAGTCTTTTTTCATGGGGGTGTGCATCAATAACAATCATTTCGATATTATCGAAAATTTTCCGTTTGCGGTACAATGAGGTCATATGGGATTTCATTGACATTCACCTGATTGTCCGCATAGATTTTTTCGATCGCCATATATGCCGCATGGTATTTTTCGTTGTTTTCGGCACTTTTCTCATTGTACAGGGCATATCTTGCGTCGATTTTTTTCTGATAAATTTCGGATTCTTCATTGTCTGCAATGAGGATGGATTTTTCCTCATCGCTCAATACCTTGCTCTTTTTTATTCTTTCGTTCTCATCTTCCGTTTCGGAATGGACATCGGCATTTTCGATTTCTTCCTGTTCCCATTTTGAACGAATATCATTGTGTTTTTCGTAGATTCGCTCCAATTCATCGTATTCATGTTCACTTCCTTCCATGACTTTTGCAAAAATTTTGTCATTGGCTTTTGTGATCTCTTTGATGGTATCAAAATGAATCTGAGATTCCCGGTTCGCTTTGATCAGCTTTCCCTTCTGCTCTTCGGTTAATTGTTCGGAAGCTTTGATCTTTTCCTCATCCAGCGGTTCGTAGATATGAAGCGGCTCCCAGTGATCCGTAAACTTCATGTTCTTTGTCAAAGCGGAATCGGCTTTGGCAGACGGACTCGAATCGGCACTGACCGACAAAACGGACTCGGTTTTGGCATTGACCGACCGGGTTCTTACGAAAAAAAATCCAACGGATAGCAAGATGAAAAGTGGAATTATTTTAAATAAATGTATCTTCTTCATGTCATATCTCCTCTCTTTGCAAGATGTTTTTTATTGATACCTGAAGTATATCTGTAATTTCGCGAAAAATCCCACAAAAAGTAAAGCAAAAATGCGGCGAAATTGCGGCAAGCCCGGCTTTCAACATTCATATGGTGATATCCGCCGTGATATAGTATACTGGTACTGTATTTGCAGATCAGATTGACGAGATTTACCGTTATGGAGGGAGTATGAGAAAAAGTGGGATTTTAATGCATATCAGCAGTTTGCCGTCAAAATACGGTATCGGAAATTTCGGCAGGGCGGCCTATGATTTTGTGGACAGATTGGTGAGTGCCGGACAAAGCATGTGGCAGATCTTGCCGCTCGGACCGACCGGTTTCGGAGATTCACCTTATCAGTCGTTTTCCACATATGCGGGAAATCCGTATTTTATTGATTTGGAGAAATTGATTGAAAAAGGGTGGCTGAAAAAGGGTGAATGCGACAGGATCTATCGGGGAATGGATGAAAACAGTGTCGACTATCATATGCTGTATCAAACAAGATTCTCGCTTTTGAAAAAAGCATACGGCGTTGCAAAGTCCGAGGGATTTTTCAAGAAAAAGGAGTATCGCAGTTTCCTTTGGAAGAATGAATTCTGGCTGTCGGACTATGCATTGTATATGGCGATCAAGGATAAGTTTTCCGGAAAATCGTTTATGGAATGGCCGAAGAAGTTGCGGGAAAGGGCGAAGGAGGCATTGAAGGAATTTCAAATGCACAATGAGGAGCAGGTGGAGTTTCATCAGTTTCTGCAATATGAATTTTTCTCTCAATGGTCGGAGTTAAAGCAGTATGCAGGCCATCACGGGATCGAAATCATCGGAGATATTCCGATCTATGTGGCATTTGACAGTGCCGATACATGGGCGAATCCGCATCTGTTTCAGCTTACCGATAAAGGTTATCCGAAAGCGATTGCCGGATGCCCTCCGGACGGATTTGCCGAAGACGGACAGCTTTGGGGGAATCCGCTCTATGATTGGGATGCTCATCAGAAAGAAGGATTTGCGTGGTGGATCAGTCGGATTCGCCACTGCTTTGAAATGGTGGATGTACTTCGAATCGATCATTTTCGCGGATTTGACGAGTATTTCTCCATTCCGTACAAAGCGACAACGGCAGCGGGCGGACATTGGGAAAAAGGACCCGGATATGCATTGTTTGAAAAAATCAAACAGGAAATCGGAGATAAGCGGATTATTGCGGAGGATCTCGGTTATGTTACGGATTCGGTACGCGAATTGGTGAACCGCTGCAATTATCCGGGCATGAAAGTGTTCCAGTTCGCATTCGATTCCAGAGATACCGGAAATGCTGCGGATTATTTGCCGCATAATTATTCAAAAAATGCAGTAGTATATACCGGAACTCATGACAATGCCACCTTGCTGGAGTGGCTGGGAGATATCAATAAAGAGGAGTATCGGACGGTATCTTGCTACATAGGGGCAAGAAAGGGGGATACAAAGGAAGACCTGGTAAAGGGGATGATTCGCACGGCGATGAGCAGTGTTGCGGATATCTGCATCATTCCGATCCAGGATTATCTGCTGCAGGGCGGGGAATGTCGAATGAACCGTCCGTCGAGCATTGGCGGAAACTGGAAATATCGCATTCGAAAAAAGGATTTGAGTGCAAAACTTATGAAGGAAATCCATGACTTGACGAAGCTTTACGCAAGGTAGAAAAAAGCGAAGATTAATGGTATAATGGGGGAGATAGCTTTTGCCGTTTCGGATACGAAGTGCAATATGTCGCAAACCATTATATTGAGGAGACAGTATGAGCGATAACAAGAAAGATAAAACCGGATACATTATCAAATTTTATTGGCAATGGCCGTTGTATGCGATTATTGTCATGCTGATGATGAGTGCGATTTCCTTCTTTTTCAGCAATATCGCGGGTCTGATTTCCACATTTATCACTCTCCTGTTCGGCATTGCCCTGTATTATATGCAAATCACTTCCAAGTCGAATATTTTAAAATCGATGACGGGATATGCGATGAAACTCGAAAGCCTGAACAATCTGGTTTGCAGGGACATTGATATTCCGATTGTGTTTGTCACCGGAACCGGTTTTATACTCTGGTCCAACAAAAAAATGGATGAGATTTTGAAAGCCGGAAAAGTGTTCAAACCGGAGAATATTAAGGGGATGTTCAAGGAAGTCAGCTTGGAAAGACTTTCCGTCATCCAGACAAAGGATGAGATAAAAAGCGAATACAATGACCGAAAGTACCGCATTTTCGTGGTAAAGGATTTTTATCGGGATGAAGCGATTTACGAACTGTATTTTTACGATGAAACGGATTTGCTGAATCTGCGCGAAGATCTGGTGGATGAAAGA
>JBHAEV010000173.1:0-4852 GCA_041855735.1 Lachnospiraceae bacterium | reverse complement strand
ATACAGGCACAATTGGCATTGATATACTCAAGCAGGCTCAAATTTTTGCTTTTAACAATCGCTTTTAAGGCGGAATCTCTTAAACACTCCGAAAAGGACATACCACATTTTTAGCATAATCATTGATGGTTTCATATGCTGCAGCATACAAGGTGATATTTTTTCTTATCGTGTTCATAGTATCATCTCCCTATGCTCTATTATCCACCCTCCCTTTTTTCTTTGTGATATCGCAGCCCCTGCCTGCTACACTTCAAAAATCATGTCCCCGTAACTCGGCATCGGCCACATTTCCTTGTCGACAATCATCTCCAGTCGGTCCACAGGATGGCGAAGCTTTGCCATCCGCACCGTCACCACATCGTGAAATGCTTTGGCTCTTTCGGCAACCTCCCTGATTTCCCTCGCCATATTGACCGCATCCTCCAGTCGGCTCATGTTTTCTTCCACATCGGAAAGCAAGTCGGAACATTCCTTCAATAATTTCTCCTGAACACGGGTGTTTGCCGAACCGGATGCATTTTTCACCGAATTGATGGAGTTTGCAAGTCGGGTAATATAGTGGATCACGGATGGAATGATCTGCTTTGTCGCAATATCAATCATGCTCCTCGCCTCAATATTGATGACCTTGGCATAGGCCTCATACTCGATTTCGATTCTGGAATGCAGTTCTTCTTTGGTGAACACCTTGAAATGTTCAAACAATTTGACGGCACTCTCACTGATTAAGACAGGAATCGCATCCACCGCCGAAGGGAGATTGGAAAGCCCGCGCCGTTTTGCCTCCTTGATCCATTCCTCGGAATAGCCGTTGCCGTTAAAAATAATCCGTTTATGCTCCTGAAACATGGATTTGATCAAATCGTGCAAATCTTTTTGAAAATCCTCGGACTTCTCCAGAATATCCGCCGCTTCTTCAAAGCTTTCCGCCACAATCGTGTTCAATACCACATTGGACGATGCAATCGAGTCGGAAGAACCGACCATGCGAAACTCGAATTTGTTGTTGGTAAAGGCGAACGGAGAGGTGCGGTTGCGATCCGTGGCATCCTTGTCGAAATCCGGCAATACATTGACTCCGGTTTTCAATGTTCCGCCGAGCTTCGAATGCGTGGCTTCGCCCGACTGACAAAGCTGATCCACCACATCCTCGAGCTGATCCCCGAGAAATACGGAAATGATGGCAGGCGGTGCTTCCGCCGCCCCCAAACGATGGTCATTGCCCGGTACGGACGCCGAATTGCGCAGCAAATCCGCATGTCTGTCCACCGCTTTCAAAATGCAGGCAAGCACCAGCAAAAACTGCATATTTTCATGAGGTGTGTCACCGGGATTGAGCATATTGATGCCGTCGTCGGTCGTGAGCGACCAGTTGTTGTGCTTGCCCGAACCGTTGACCCCCGCAAACGGTTTTTCATGCAACAGACAAGTCAACCCGTGTCTGCCTGCCACACGTTTTAGAATCTCCATCATCAGCTGATTGTGATCGGTCGCAATATTCGCCTGTTCGTACACCGGCGCCAGCTCATGCTGCCCCGGTGCCGCCTCATTGTGCTGGGTCTTTGCCGGTACGCCGAGTTTCCAAAGTTCATGATTGATTTCATTCATAAAGGCGGCAATGCGATCGCGGATGATGCCGTAGTAATGATCCTCCATCTCCTGCCCTTTTGGCGGCATGGCTCCGAAAAGAGTTCTTCCCGCATAAATCAAATCTTTTCTCTGCAGATATTTTTCGCGATCGATGATGAAATATTCCTGCTCCGCCCCCACGCTCGGCGTCACTCGTTTGGATGTGGTGTTGCCGAACAAGCGGAGAATGCGAAGCGCCTCTTTGTCAAGCGCCTGCATGGATCGCAGCAATGGCGTTTTCTTGTCTAGGGATTGCCCGTTGTAGGAGCAGAATGCGGTCGGAATATACAATGTCACACCCAGCTCATCTTCCTTTAAAAATGCCGGTGATGTACAATCCCATGTCGTATATCCCCTCGCTTCAAAAGTGGCGCGCAATCCGCCGGACGGGAAACTGGACGCATCCGACTCCCCCTTAATCAATTCATTTGCGGAAAATTCCATCAATACTTTTCCGTTTTTCGGTGCGGTGATGAAGCTCTCATGCTTTTGTGCCGTCGCTCCCGACAATGGCTGAAACCAATGCGTATAATGCGTCGCTCCCCTCGATAATGCCCATTCTTTCATCCCGTGGGCAACCACTTCCGCCAGATTCGGATCCAGTTCCGTGCCGACTTCCATCGTCTTTTTCAATTTCTTATAGACATTTTTCGGCAAATACTTCTGCATCATTTCATCGTTGAACACATTACATCCAAAAAATTCCGGTACATTCTGAACCAAAGCTCTACCTCCCGTTTTTTGCCATCCAAGGCAAAACTGCTACATTCCGTATTCCTACACAACGAAAACCGCAAACTCCGTTTTTATCCATCGACACTGCTTTTGCAAGGCGGCTTTTATTTTGCCGCTTTATGCATTCCGCAGGTCAAACCCCGTAAAAAAATCGTATGCAGAACCCGGCAAGCCGGATCCGTACATACGATTTTAACCGAAAAACGAATATTTGAAAACTTAAAAATAGTGATACCGGATATAAACTCCGGGAAATGCCGATTGACCGGCACCTCTTCCGAATTAAGCCTTGCCCACGGAACCGAAGATCTCCATCTTCTCTTTCACGGTCGCCTTAATCGCCTCCGTACCCGGCGCAAGCAGCTTTCTCGGGTCGAATCCCTTGCCCTCCAGATCCTTTCCGGCCTCGATATACGCTCTGGTCGCCTTTTGGAATGCCCACTGGCACTCGGTGTTTACATTGATCTTTGCCACACCGAGGGAGATCGCTTTCTTGATCATCTCCACCGGAATCCCCGTGCCGCCGTGAAGCACCAGAGGCATGTCTCCCGTCAATGCCTGAATTGCCGCAAGCGCATTAAAGTCAAGTCCCTTCCAGTTTTCCGGATACTTGCCGTGAATATTGCCGATGCCCGCCGCAAGGAAGTCAATGCCGAGATCCGCAATCTTCTTACACTCATTCGGATCCGCAATCTCACCCGCACCGACAACGCCGTCCTCTTCTCCGCCGATGGAACCGACCTCCGCCTCAACGGAAACGCCGAGTTTGTGAGCAGCTGCCACGATTTCGGTGGTCTTTGCAACATTTTCATCGATCGGGAAATGAGATCCGTCGAACATAATGGAAGAAAAACCGGCTTCCAGACATTTGTAGCATCCATCATAGGAACCGTGATCCAAATGAAGCGCTACCGGTACATCGATCGCCAGCTCTTCAAGCATCCCGTTTACCATACCGACAACTGTCTTGTAGCCGCCCATATACTTGCCCGCACCCTCGGAAACACCGAGAATCACCGGACTCTTAAGCTCCTTTGCCGTAAGAAGAACCGCCTTGGTCCACTCCAGATTGTTGATGTTGAACTGACCTACCGCATAACCGCCCGCCTTTGCCTTCTTAAGCATCTCAGCCGCTGAAACTAACATAAACACACCTCCTAAAAAGTCGTAATGGTTCAATGAATGCTTCCGTTTTCTATAAAGGAAATGCAATCATCCAACAAACCGATGTGCAAAAGAATGCCAAGTCCATGATTCTCTCCCGCACAATCAAACTGTTTTTAACGAATCAATTATACTATAGCTTTTCTTATTTGCATAGCCCCGATGCAATTTCCCTGACCATCTCTTTCATTTCGTCGATCTCACATTCGCGATCATGCAAAATCCCGGCATGACGGATTTCCTCCACCGCCTGCGGAATCGCAACCTTGCTTGCCTGATGCAGTTTGTCGATGATCTCCCATTCATCCGACACCGGCGAAACATCCGCAATCGCCTGCATAACCGCTCCCGAAAACTTATACGGACTCGCTGTAGAGGCAATCACAACAGGTGTCGCATCTTCGGTGCGCTCCCGATAACTTTCGTAAACCGATGACGCAACACCGGTATGTGTATCCATGATGTAACCGGTTTCGTCGTACACCTTTTTGATCCTCTTTGCATTCATGGCTTCATCCGCGAAACCGCCCGCAAAATCGCTCATGAAATCACGCATGCTTTCATCCGTCTTATAATATCCCTTTGCTGCCAGCTCTTCCATCAGCTTGGCGCATTTGTTTGCATCTTCCTTGCAGCTTAAGTAAATCAGGCGCTCCAGATTGCTGGAAATCAGAATGTCCATCGACGGAGAACTGGTCAGGATAAACTCACGATTTCGGTCATATCTCCCGGTTTCGAAAAAATCATAGAGAACTTTGTTGTCATTGGAGGCACAGATCAGTTTGTGAATCGGAAGTCCCATCATCTTTGCCAGCTTGGCTGCCAGAATGTTTCCGAAATTTCCGGTCGGCACGCAGACATTGATACACTCTCCGATCGAAATCTCTCCCTTCTCAACCAGCTTCAGATACGCATAGACATAGTACACGACCTGCGGAACCAGTCGCCCGATATTGATGGAATTGGCACTGGAGAGCCAGATTCCTTTTTCCTTCAGCTCTTTTTCAAAATCTTTGTCCGCAAAAATATTCTTAACACCGGTCTGGGCGTCGTCAAAATTGCCGCAAATCCTGACAACCGCGGTATTCTCCCCCTTTTGGGTCAGCATCTGCAATTCCTGAATCTTACTCACACCGCCCTTCGGATAAAACACGATAATCCCGGTTCCGTCCACATCGGCAAACCCCGCCATCGCCGCCTTGCCGGTATCTCCGCTCGTCGCGGTCAGAATCACGATCTTTTCGGTCAGTCCGTTCTTCTTCGCCGAAGTGGTCATAAGATGGTGCAAAATGGACAATGCCATATCCTTGAACGCAATGGT
>JBHAEV010000172.1:0-7562 GCA_041855735.1 Lachnospiraceae bacterium | reverse complement strand
TTTTCTGTCGATATTGTCAGGATTAGCCATAAAACTCTTCATCATTGACCTCCGTTATCAAACATCTCAAATTCATTTCCATAAGTGGATTTTCATTCCGACAGAACAAAAATCATATATCGAAAAATGCTCTCCGGGGCATTGGCAAGCATAAATCGTAATTCTCATCGGCGCCATCGCGCAAATGAATATCCTATCGCAAACCGTCTGTTTACCGAGAAAAAAACATCCCGTCTGCTTAAAACGGACAAAACATCCGTTTTCACAAGAACATATTTTAACATCGGAGATATGATAAGTCAAGCATAAAAACTGCCAAAATTCGTCCAAAATCGGACGGATTGCAATCCGTAAACGATAAAGCTCAACGCACCGAAACAACGATTTCACGAAGATGAAAGTTTCCCGTACTAAAACGACGATTTCACGAAAATGAAAGCTCAACGCACCGAAACGGCAAAATGAAATCAGCACCGGTCTTACGATGCTGATTTCATCGAACACTTTTTTCAGATGCAGGTCATTCTTTTCAGACGCAGATCATTCTTTTCAGATGAAGATCATTCTTTTGCAAACCCGTACAGCACCTCCGGATTATCGACCAGAATCTTGCGAAGATTCTCCTCGGTACCTGCCTGCGGCATCAGCGCATCCAGCATATCTGCATCATTGGGCATTTCCTGACGCTCCGAATAATGGGTCGGATGCGGCCAGTCCGTTCCCAAGACGACCCGATCCGGATTCGCATTGACATAAGCCCTGCCGATTGCAATGGTATCGGAAAAGTCTTCCTTCTCACTGTCCCAATACAGTCCCGAAAGTTTTACCCACGCCTTTATCCCTCAGTTCAGGTTCTTCTGCTTGCGCACCACATCAATGATGGTGCCGTCGCGATACTCGATCACCGCAACCACCTTGTCATCGAATGCAATGTCCTTCGGTTTTCCCACAATCTTTATGGCCTCGTCGCGCAGTTCTTCAATGGTACGAAGCGGCAGCCCTGCCTTTTGCAATGCCGCGAGAAGATCCGGACGGCGCGGGTTGACGGCGATGCCGTAATCCGTAACAACGATGTCAATGCTCTCGCCCGGTGTCGTAACAGAAGTTACACGGTCGCGAATTGTGGCGATTCTGCTTCGGATGAGCGGCGCCACGATGATCGATACTTTGGGACCTGCCGCAGTATCCACATGGCCGCCCGGAGCACCCTGTAACATTCCGTTGGAGCCCTGTACCACATTGACATTGAAATCCACATCGATTTCCAGTGCACCAAGAATAACGAAATCCAGCTGATTGACGAATGCCCCTTTGTTAAACGGATTCGCGTACTGGCCGGCGGTAATCTCAAAGTGGTTGGGATCGGTATGAACCGATTTCACGGTCGCCACATCGAATGCCTGGTCATTGATCAGCTTGCGGATATAGCCTTCATGCAACAGATCCACCATCGGTGAAGTGATGCCGCCCATCGCCCAATCCATCTTGATTCCCTTTTCATCCATGAACGGCCTCAAAAAGCGGGTCACCGCAAGAGAGGTTCCTCCGCCGCCCGTCTGGAAGGTGAAACCATCCTTGAAGTATTCCGTCGCCGCCATACATCTGGCTGCATTCTCCGCAATCATCAGTTCTCTGGTATCCTGCGTCAGACGAAGGATGCCGGTTGCGATCTTGCTCTGCTCCCCGACCTTGTCCACAACAACCACTGCGTCCACATTGGTTCCCAGGATGCCGGCAGGGAAATTCGGTGTGCGGACAAGAGTGTCCGTCACAATGACAACATAGTCCGCATACTCGGAGTCCGGCGTCGCGAAAGACAGAACACCGCAGTCCGATTTGCCGCCCTTTCCGCTGGCATTGCCATAGGCATCGCTGGTGGATGCGCCGATGAAAGCCACATGGATATGCACATCTCCGCTTTCGATTGCACGGACACGTCCCCCGTGGCTGCGGATATACGCGGGATTCTTGAGTTTCCCTTTGGAAACCGTTTCTCCGATTTCATCACGGATACCGCTGGTGGAAAGACCGGTCACGGTGCCGTCTTCCATGCAGGCAACCAGACTGTTTTGTGCCTTTCCGACACTGGATGCACAGACATTCAAATCCTTGATGCCGAGTTTTCGGATCTCATCCATGACCATGTTGCAGACAAAATCTCCGTCCCTAAAATGATGATGGAACGAAATCGTCATGCCGTCCTTCAGACCGCTGGCCAGAATCGCATCTTTGATCGTAGGCAGAATCTTGTCTTTGCCCGACTGAATATTCGCCCGAATTTTCGGTGCATCTTTCCTGTACTCATACCCGTCACGATAGTTCTGCCCCCGGAAAACCTCCTTGCCGTTTACCAGAATCTCATCGGGAATTTCTCTTCCGATTGCATTTCTCATATCTCTTCTCCTTCCTGATACATTCCGGCAGCCTTTGCCAGTTCGATGGTGCGCATTGCACCTTCCACCCATGCGATATCAACCATTTTGCCGTCTACAATCAGAACGCCGATCCCTTTCTTCTCATTTTCCTCCACTGCACGAACCACCCGGATCGCATGCTGCAGTTCCTTCTTTGACGGTGTGAAAATGCCGTGGATCACCGCGATTTGCTTCGGACTGATTACGGACTTGCCGTCAAATCCCATGTTCCGGATCATCTCGGTTTCTCTGCACAGGCTGTCCATATCATCCAGATCCGTATGAACCGTATCAAATGCCATAATTCCGGCGGCACGGGCAGCCAAAACCAGCTGGGCACGGGCGGCGAACAACTCTTCTCCGGTAGTCGTTCTCTTCGCATGCATGCTGCTGCAAAAATCGCCTGCACTGAGTGCGATGCCCATCATGCGCGGGCTGCCGGTGGCGATTTCATAACAGTTCAGAATTGCCTTCGGCGATTCCAATGCACCCATCAGCATCGTACTTCCTTCTTCCCTGCCGAATTCTTTTTCCGCCGCTGCAACCAGTTCCTCCACCAGCTTTATATCCCTAGCGGTTTCCGTCTTCGGGATGCGGATTCCGTCACATCCGCCGGCCACCGCCGCCCGGATATCCTCCCGGAAAAAATCGGTATCCAGTCCGTTGATGCGGACCCAACGCTCCACGCCGTGATAATCGTGATATTTCAATGTGTTGTAAAGGGAAACCCGTGCCGAATCCTTCTCACGCTGCGCAACCGCATCCTCCAGATCCAGGATGACACAGTCGGGTTTATAAACATAGGCATCTTTGATCAGAGATGCACGTTGGCAGTTCAGAAAGATCATGGTTCTTCTAATGTGATTTTTCATTCTTTTTACCTCTTATTCCATGCTTCTTCATAGCATTCCCGCTTGTTGTAATCGATTCCTATCCCCATACGGAATCTTCAGATTTTTGTTCCCCACGGAATATTCTTCGTCAGATCACACGCACGGAAAACGGCAGCCTCCACTCTGGCTCGAAGTGTACAGTCCAATGCTCCCTTATCATTGATAACAATCAGCGCATCCTCGATTTCCAGATTCTTCATCAGTTCACGAACACTTTGTACAATCGAATCGCCGTACTGTTCCATCACACTGCTCTCCAGCTCGATTCGAACTCCCTCTCCGGGGGCTGCAGGTTCGACACGTACCATTGCATCGCTCGACTCCATGGTGCCTGCGATTGCTGTTTTCAATAGTTTCATACGCTCTCCTTTCCGAATGAATATTGTCTTATCATATGTTATTTATTTTCACATATAATTTAAAATCATAATATAACTATAACATTTGTTTGTCAACACATCATATGTTAAATTCGGATGTATATTTTTTTCACATAATTGCAAAAAGACGGAACAAAAAGTCAACAAATGATAGACCGGTGAATAGGTGTTGCATTCCGCTGAGGGATCTGATACACTGAACGAAAATGCATTCGATGGATTGAGAAAGGAAATACAAAAAGGAAATGGATTTTGAAAAGTTGTCGAAAGAAGAACGATTCGATGTTCTGACCGAAATGGCGGATATGTTTTATAATCGCGGAATGACGCAGATTGAGATTGCCCAAAAGTTTCATACGACACGATTCAAGGTTGCCAAATTGATTCAGGATGCACGCAATGAAAAAATCGTGGAAATCCGTATCAACTACTCGACCGAGCGCAACAAGTCCATGGAAAAAGAGCTGATGCGTGTCTATCCTCTTCGCAAGGTACTTGTTGTGAACACGGAGAATTCTCCCTATCTTGACGGCTTGCGCCAGATCGGTAAAGTCTGTGCGGATTACCTCATGCGCCTCCTCGTTCCGCGCTCGGTACTCGGGCTGACCTGGGGCAAAACCATCCAGACGGTAGTCGGACAGCTTCCGCAGATCGCTCACAATCCGGTTTTTGCGGTACAGCTTACCGGATATTTCCCGCTGCCGAATCCTGCCTCGGAATCGCATTCTCTGGTGCAGGCCGTTTCCTCGGCTTTCTTCGGACGCGCCTATTTTCTGAATACGCCGCTTTATATGAACAATCTCCGGCTTCGCAGCGAACTCATGGCGGAGCCGGACGTGCTGAGCACTTTGGTGAAGGCAAAGGAAATGGATGTCGTTCTGACCGGCATCGGAGGATATTCTTCCCTTCCCCTCTCCAATCCTGCGCTCAAGGCATATCTGACGGCAAAGGATATCGCTGCCGCATCCCGGTGCATCGGCAGCATCTACGGATATGTACTGGACAAGGAGGGAAAAATAGCCGATGTCGATCTGAACGGTAAACTTGTCGCCGTACCTTTGGAGGATATCCTGCATACCGCACACCGTATCGGCGTCGCATACGGCAGGCATAAGGTGGAGATCACCGCAAAGGCAATCCAAAACGGCTATGTGAACGAACTCGTCACCGATACGCAAACCGCCATGCATTTGCTGGATCCGTCATTCATCGAAACCGCTGCCCACTAGAACCGGAAATGTCATCGCAAAGAGATGACTCGAGAAGATCCTGCGCAACAAAAAAAATCCCGAATCCTTCAGAGCAAAATTTTCTGCTCTCTCGGATTCGGGACATACTGCATGGAAGGGATAAAATGGATCCGGACGGTGAATCTCACAATGGATGAACCTCTTTATACGTGAAAATAACTTCCGCCGATAAACTCCCGGAAAATGGAGTTCCCGATGACATTTTCCGCCGGAATGGTCAGGAAATAGTCCAAAAACTTCAACAATCGCTTTGCCTCCAGGTACTCTTCGCAATCGTTCGGAATACCGAAGAGCAAATTTTCGGCATATGGCTTGATTACCGCCAATTCATATACCAAAGCGGAATTGAACACGATATCCGCACTTTCCTGAAACGGAAAAATATTTTCATCCTCGCCTCTTCTTACGGATGCCCACATTTTAATGGTATTCTGCGCGCTGGTGCCTCGGGTTCTTGCATCCCTTACCATTCTGCGCAGAAGTCTTGCATCCGTGGTGTGAATTCTGCTGTGATCGTCCAGATTCAACTGGGTCAATGCGGAAATATAAATCTTAAATTTGCTCTCATGCGGCAGCCGGTAGCTCAAATCGTCATTCAGACAGTGAATTCCTTCAATAACCAGAATATCTCCTTCATCCAGTGAAAGCGCCTCGTTTCGAAGCTCGCTTTTTCCGGTCTTGAAATTGAACTTCGGTAAATGAACCGGTCTTCCCTCCATCAGATTCAACATATCTTCATTAAACTGCTCCACATTAATGGCTTCCAGACATTCAAAATCATAATTGCCGTTCTCATCCTTCGGTGTGTCTTCCCGATTTACAAAATAATCGTCTACGGCAATCGGATGAGGACGAAGTCCGTGTGAACGAAGCTGTGTGGAAAGCCTGTGAGAAAATGTGGTTTTTCCTGAACTGGACGGCCCGGCAATCATCACCAGCTTCACCCCTTCATGCGATGCGATTTCTTCGGCAATATCTCCGATTTTCTTCTCCATCATGGCTTCTGCCATCAAAACGAGATCCGAGATTTTATTGTCCACAATTTGCCGGTTCAAATCCCCCACATCCGACAATCCGAGCTTCTCTCCCCATTTCGTGTCCTGATGCAGGCGTGCAAACAATTTCTCCGACGGTTTAAATGTCATTTCGCCGTGAAAATCCTTGCGCGGAGGAAGTACCAAAACCGCACCCTCTTCGTATTTTTGAAGCAAAAACCTTGTCAGATAGCCGGTATTCGGCAGCATGTATCCGTAGAAGTAGTCATAGGTGTCCAGCAGTTTGTAAATCGTCACGCCCGATGTCCGCTTGTAGCGAAAAATCTTCTCCTTATCCGGCATCCGGTTCCTGTGAAAAATGTCCATCGCCTTGTTTTTACTGATCAGAAGTTTCTCGATATTCAGATTCATCTGTGCGATATCCGCCATTCTTTCCGAAATGTTCCCGATCTTTTCATCCGAGTCGAACACTTTACTCTCCGAATGCAGATAGATACCGTTCCCGGTGGAAAACTCCGCTTTAAAATCGACATCTTCTCCGAACAGATCCCGAACGGCTTTGAACAATACCATCAATGCGGTATTTTCATAGGTCTGATGCCCGATTTTATCCCGATAGGTGATAAATTTCACCTCCGAATCCACCTCCGGACGATAACAAAGCTCCCTCACCTTTCCATTGCATTTGGTAAGAAGGGCATTTCTGTAATCTTTTTCCAATATGATTTTGGCAATCTCCTCCAGGCTCAATCCTTTTTCAATTTCGATTTGATGATCTGCATGGAATATTTTGATTTTCATTTCACCGCATACCATCCGCTTCTCCACATTTGCGAATACCGGATGATCCTCCTTTCTTCCTGTTCTCCCTTGTAGCGTTTTATTCGGAAACCGCTGATAAAAGCGCTTCCCTCGCCCGACTTTTGCGATATAATGCAATTCCTCATCATATAATTTCATCCGACCTTTTGCTGTACGAACAATTCCTCATCACATAATTTCATCCGGGCATTTCTCATTGTGGACGATCACCTTGATGTCGGCGCCGTTCAACCATGTATTCAGTTTCTTTTGCATATCCTCCAAAAATACCTTTTCCATTCCGAAATGCCCGGCATCAATGATGCAGATCCCCGCCTCTCTGGCATCGATTCCTTCATGATGCGTAATATCTCCGGTGATCAGAACCTGCGCATTTTTCTTGACTGCCACAGGATACATCCCCTTTCCGGAACCGGGAGAAACGGCGATTCGATGCAGACGGGACTTTATCCGGTCTTTGCCGTAAATCCGCACGAAGTCGAGGGAAAATCGTTTTTTCAGTTCAAAAACCAGCTCTTCCAGGCTGTAGTTTACCTCTCCCACGATGCCGATTCCGAGCGAAATCGTTTCGCCTTCCGATTCAAAGGTATCGGTAACCTCCAGTACTTCCCCCTCAATCCCGAGCTTTTTTGCCACCGCCTCCACCATGCAGTTCTTCGCAATGTCGTAATTGGTATGCATGGACATCAATGCGATATGATTCTCGATCAGTTTCAACACTCTTCTGCCCGTGATGTCCTCGTCCACAACCCGTTTCATTGCACTGAAAATCAGCGGATGATGGGTTAAAATGAGATCGGCATTTTCC
>JBHAEV010000171.1:0-4846 GCA_041855735.1 Lachnospiraceae bacterium | reverse complement strand
AGCTCAGTTGGAAGAGCATCTGCCTTACAAGCAGAGGGTCATAGGTTCGAGCCCTATTGGTCCCATCTTTTCTATGCATACGGCGGGATAGCTCAGTTGGCTAGAGCACACGGTTCATACCCGTGGTGTCGTGGGTTCAAATCCCTCTTCCGCTATCACTCTCCTGGCTTTCAGGAGAGTTTTTTTCATACGGATATGTTTTCGTTTGATTCATGCGATGCATGGAGTCCGAATGATGCTGATTGAAAAACATTCCGGATCATAAGGGGGCTTTTTGATGTTGGTTTTTATCGTTAATCCGAATTCGGGTAATGAGCAAGGTTTTCGAAAATGGAAAAGTATTGAACGTTTTTTAATAAAGATGAAAATTGAACATTCCGCATACTTAACCAATGCAAAAAAAGATGCAAGAAAGATTTCCGAAACCTTGACAAAGGAATTTGCGAAATCCGGGGAAAGCTTGCGTCTGATTGCCGTCGGCGGAGACGGAACGGTGAATGAGGTGTTGGACGGATTTCATTTTGCCGAAAATATCAGTTTCGGATACATTCCGACGGGCACGGGAAATGATCTGGCAAGAGATCTGAAAATCCCCCGTTCCCCGGTTGCGGCGCTGAAAAAAATACTGAAATCCAAGGCGACCAAGGTGATCGATTATGGTGTGGTCACGTTCGGAGAGGGCGGACATCGACGGTTTCTGGTCAGTTGCGGTCTGGGATTGGATGCCGCGGTGACCAAAGACAAGGAAGAGATGCAGGGAAATACAGGTGTAGCCGGAATCCGGTTCAACCCGTTTCTCTACATCATTCTGGGACTGAAGAAACTGTTATCGCTCAGCACGACAAAGGCGCATTTGCTGATCGATGATACCAAGAAACTGGAACTCAGCCATCTGGTTTTCGTTTCGGCACATATTCACAGTTTTGAAGGAGGAGGATTTCGCTTTTCACCGAAGGCGGACAATGCGGACGGGGAATTATCCTTATGCATCGTGCATCAAAAAACAAAATGGAAACTGGCAAGAATTCTGCTCTCCGCAAGAGCGGGAAACCATTTGAAATATTCCGGAGTTCGCAATTATGATTGTTCCGCACTGAATATCAAGACGGAAATCCCGTGTCCGCTGCATGCCGACGGGGAGTATCTCGGAAATTTCACGGAAGTCAATATGTATTGCATTAAGGAGAAGGTTCGACTCATCATATAGAGGAAATTGCCCGACTGTTTTTAAAATGTAATGTTGCGATCCATTACGTCAGTCAAAACAGTCGCAATAAAGTCAATGTTTTCAACACGGAATACTGCAAGGTAAAACAGCTGTGTCGAACGAATCTTTCGGGATGGATTTGTATAAAAACAGGAGATAATGAGGTAAGACATGAGAATTGGTCATGGTTATGATGTACATAAATTGGTTCCGAACCGTAAGCTGATCATCGGCGGTGTTGAGATTGCGCATGAAACGGGACTTTTGGGACATTCCGATGCGGATGTGCTGATGCATGCGATCTGCGATGCGCTTTTGGGAGCGGCGGCGCTTGGAGATATCGGAAAGCATTTTCCGGATACCGATGCGAAGTATAAAGATATCAGTGGGGCATTTTTGCTGAAAGAAGTGGCGAAAATGTTGGAAATGCAAATGTATATCGTGGAAAACATCGATGCGACCATCATCGCGCAGGAGCCGAAGATGCGTCCGTACATCGACCGGATGCGGCAGAATATCGCGGATGCGCTGTTTCTGGACATCGGTCAGGTGAATGTGAAAGCGACAACCGAGGAGAATCTCGGGTTTACGGGGAGCAAAGAAGGGATTGCCGCACATGCGGTATGCATTTTGAATTCTTATTTCGATACGATATACGGCAGAGAAAACGGCACAGGCGACTCGGGTTCATCGTGCTGCGGCGGCGGATGCAGCGGCTGCAAAAGTCAATGACCATAAAGTGATTTGATAAGAACGAATGTTGAGCAGGATCATAGACCGGTTACAATCGATGAATACGCAGGATATCGATGGGAAAGCGTCATATGCCGCAGGATGAAACCGGAATGCAAAGAAAGGATGAGGAAAGATGAAGGTATTCAATACACTGTCCCAAAGAAAAGAAGATTTTGTACCTTTGGTAAAAGGAGAGGTCAAGATTTATGTCTGCGGACCGACGGTTTACAATTTGATTCACATCGGCAATGCCAGACCGATGATCGTATTCGATACAATCCGAAGATATTTTCTGTTCAAAGGATATCGGGTAAATTTTGTGTCGAATTTTACCGATGTGGATGATAAGATCATCAAAAAGGCAAATGAAGAGGGAGTGGAATCCGCCGTGATTTCGACCCGTTACATTGCCGAATGCAAGAAGGATATGAAAGCGCTCAATGTGCTTCCGGCAACAGTGCATCCTTTGGCGACGCAGGAAATCGACGGAATGCTGGAGATGATCGATACGCTGGAGCAAAAAGGGCATGCCTATGCGGTCAGTGACGGCACGGTGTATTTTCGTACCAGGAGTTTTAAAGACTACGGAAAACTGTCTCACAAGGATATGGATGAACTGCAATCCGGTCTGCGAGAGCTGAAGGTCAGCGGAGAAGAAAAGGAGAATCCGTCGGATTTCGTGCTATGGAAACCGAAAAAAGAGGGAGAGCCTTACTGGGAGTCCAAATGGAGCAAGGGGCGTCCGGGATGGCATATTGAATGTTCCGTAATGAGCCGAAAATACCTCGGCGAGCAGATCGATATTCATGCGGGCGGAGAGGATTTGATTTTTCCGCATCACGAAAATGAAATTGCACAGAGTGAGGCAAGCAGCGGCAAGGAGTTTGCGAAATACTGGATGCACAACGGTTTTCTAAACATCGACAACAAAAAAATGAGCAAATCTCTCGGTAATTTCTTTACCGTTCGGGACATCGCCGAAAAATACGATTTGCAGGTGCTGCGCTTTTTCATGCTGACGGCTCACTATCGAGGACCGCTGAATTTCTCGGCGGATCTGATGGAAAGCGCCAAGGCCTCTTTGGAACGAATTTTGACCGGTAAGGAAAGACTGGATGAATGCATTGAAAAACTTGATGCAAATCATGCCGAAGAATGCATTTCGGCAAAATCCGCAAATGAAACCGAGATAAAAGAGATGCTTCAAAATACGGCCTCCGTATTGAGGGAGGAGGAAGATTTGCAAAATCTGAAAGAGCTGATGAATATTGCGGATCGATTCCAGGCGGTTATGGAGGATGATTTCAATACGGCGGACGCCATTACGGCTGTTTTCGATTTGGTAAAGCTATCCAATACCGTATGTGCCAAAACCAGCTCCGTCGATTATCTGAGGGCGGTGGCAAACGTATATAATACACTGACGGATATTCTCGGCCTGCAGCTTCAGAGAAAGGCACTCAATCTGGATGTGGAAGTGGAAGCATTGATTGAAGAACGCCAGATTGCCAGAAAAGCAAGGGATTTTGCCAAAGCCGACGAGATTCGTGCCAAACTTCTGGACATGGGCATTGTACTGGAGGATACCAGAGAAGGTGTGAAGTGGAAGAGAGTTTAATGTTGGAAATTGCGAACAGGCTGGAACTTGACCTCCCGGATCCGGGCATGGTTTCCCCTTTGGTTCTTGCCTATATCGGAGACGGATTCTATGAGATCATCATTCGTACCAAAATTGTTCTGGGAAGGCAAAGTCAGGTGAATAAACTGCATAAACAAAGTGCTTCGCTTGTCAATGCGTCGGCGCAGGCGGACATGATTGAGAAGATCAAAGGGTTGCTCAGCGAGGAGGAGCTGAAAGTATACAAGCGAGGCAGAAATGCAAATTCCCACTCGGTTGCCAGGAACTCCAGCATTCGGGATTATCGTGCGGCAACGGGATTTGAGGCACTGATGGGATATTTGTATTTGAAAAATGAGATTTCAAGAGCGATCGATTTGGTGAAGATAGGATTGGAGACGGTTCATGAATGAAAATATCATCGAGGGCAGGAATGCGGTTCTGGAATGTATGAGAGCCGGAAAAGAAATGGACAAGCTCTATATTCAGGAGGGACTCAAGGACGGACCGATTTTGACAATTGTCCGGGAAGCCAAAAAAAGAGGCTTTTTCATCCATTATGTGACGAAAGAACGACTGGATTTGATGAGTGAAACCGGAAAGCATCAGGGGGTACTGGCAAAGACGGCTTCGTTTCGCTATGCCACCGTGGAGGAAATTCTCGAAAGGGCAAGGGAGAAACAGGAAGCCCCTTTCGTATTTCTGCTGGACGGAATCGAAGATCCCCATAATCTCGGCGCCATTATTCGTACCGCAAATCTTGCGGGGGCGCACGGCGTCATCATACGCGGTAATCGCGCGGTGGGTCTGACCGCATCGGCGGCAAGAGCTTCCGCCGGGGCAATCGGTTTTACACCGGTTGCCAAAGTGACAAATATTTCCAAAACCATCGAAGAATTGAAAAAAACAGGAATGTGGTTTGTCGGCGCGGATATGAATGGCACCAGCATGTATGATTTGAACCTGAAAGGTTCCATCGGTCTGGTGATCGGAAACGAAGGCAGCGGTGTCAGCGAGTTGGTAAAGAAAAACTGCGATTTTATCGCCGCTATCCCGACGAAAGGGGATATTGATTCACTGAACGCGTCGGTTGCGGCGGGGATTCTCGCCTTCGAAATTGTCCGGCAGAATTTGCCGAAGAATTGACGAAACCGTTTCCATTCAGTATTTGTTGAAGAATTGACGAAACTGTTTTCATTCAGTATAATTGGCATTGTAAGACATTAATAGTTCTTTACTTTCAACATAAGGAGAAAAGCATGAAATCAGACAAGAGAAAAGTGGTT
>JBHAEV010000170.1:0-2980 GCA_041855735.1 Lachnospiraceae bacterium | reverse complement strand
TCTGGCAATCGTGATCGGACGCTTCCATGTTCTCACATACGGCTCGATACCTTTTACGACAATCGGCGTTCGGAACACCGTGCCGTCAAGAATCGAACGAATGGTTCCGTTCGGACTCGGATACATCTGTTTTAGACCATACTCCTTCACTCTTTCCGCATTCGCCGTAATTGTCGCACATTTCACCGATACCTTCCACTCTTTGTTGGCGTATGCCGCATCAAAGCTTACCCGATCCCCGCTACGATCCCTGTTTTCCAAACCGAGATCAAAATACTCCGTTTTCAAATCCACAAAAGGGAAAATCAGCTCCTCCTTGATCATCTTCCACAGAACTCGCGTCATTTCATCTCCGTCCATTTCCACCAATGGCCTGTTCATCAAAATCTTCTCCATCGTTCCCCTTTCCGGCAAATCTTCGCCGCATGATCCTGCCGCCGTTGTCTTTGAGCCAGGCGACCTGCATTTTGTATTCCGGCAGTATTTTTTGTACTTCCTCCCAGAATGCCTTGGAGTGATTCATCTCTTTGCGGTGGCACAGCTCATGCACCACAACATAGTCGATCACCTCGGGCGGCATCAGCATCAGAAGGCAATTGAAGCTCAAATTCCCGTTCCTGCTGCAGCTTCCCCAACGGGTTTTCTGGTTTCGAATGGTGATCCTGCCGTAATCCACACCGGCCGACACACAAAAATGACGCACTCTTTGCGGAATGTATGTCTGTGCTTTCAAAGTCAGTTCCCTGATTCGGGCATTTGAAAGCGGTTTGATATCTTGAAAATCATCGATTTGCTTTTGTTTTCGTATTCTGTCGAGATGTTTTTCAATCCAAACTCTCTTTTCGTCCAATGCCCTTCGGATCGCACCCAATGTCGCTCTTTTCGGTGCCCTTACCGTGACGGTCGCATCCGCATTCACCTGAATGGCAAGTGTTTTTCGTTCGGATCGGATGATGGTATACTCCATATTGTTCTGCTCCCTTAAAAGAAAACCATTTCATTTTACATTCCCTCATCGGCGCCATCCTGTTTACAATGTTACATCAGATTGGTCAAAGACCGCATGACCAGATCCACATCCTGATTCTCCAGTTCCCGAATGATGTGCAGATAGGTTTTCTGTGTGGTTGTCATACCGGCATGGCCGAGTCTTCTTGCCACACCGGCGATGGATACCCCCGCATAGAGCAAAATGGATGCATGGGTATGCCGAAGCCCGTGAACCGAAATCACCGGTATGTCCAATTTTTTACAATATCGTTCCAGGATATCGTTCACGGTCGAATTATAAACCTTTTCCTTTGTTACAAATATCGGTTTGTCTGTCGGAAGTTTTTTAACAAGCGTTGCAAACTGCATCACAATCTGCCAGTCGATCTGAATCTTTCGGGCGGAAGAACGGTTCTTGGTCGGTGAAAATCCGCCTCCTTCCTTGTAATTCCAGGTCTTGCTGACGGAAAGATTATGATGCGCAAAGTCAAAATCTTCCGGCGTAATCGCCAATGCTTCCGAAAATCGCATCCCCGTCTTTGCAACGAGCAGGATAAACCAATCCCAGCTGACGGTATCCTCCAGCGTCAGATTTTTCAGCAGCGTGTGCAGTTCGAACTGATTCAGGTATTTCTTCTTTTTCCTGGCAGGCGCCTTCCCTTTGATAATCACCTTTCTTGTCGGGTCGCGAGGGATCAGTCCGTCATCGACCGCATCAAGAATTGCCCCTTTTAACTGATGGTGAAAATCCATCGTTGTCTGGCGCTCGTGTTCTCTGGCATACTCGTTAATGATTTGCTGATAAACCGTTCTTGTTACATCGCAAAGCCTTAAATCCGGAGCCAATCGTTCAATCCATGAAAGACTCATCCAATATTTTGAGAGCGTCACATCTCGTATTGCCCCCTCTTTGTAGACCGCAATCCAATTTCTGTAATACTCCTTCAGCGAATCGGTCGCATGAAACTCACTTAGCATAAGTCACTCCTTCCCGCGCCGATGAAGGATCGACCTTCTCATCACTCCGCTTCATCCTCGCGCGGTTTCGGAATATCGCACCCGTCTGAGAGAATGAAATCCGTCAGCAGCTTATCCACACGATTGTTGACCAGAAAGGGCGGAAGCATCTTCCCTTCAATGCTAAAAAAGTAGTCCTGTGCCTTGTCCATGACCACGGATGCCTTCAAATCATTGAATCGCCCATACTCATTCAGCTTCTCCTTGGACATATGGGATTCCATGATATCGGTCAGCAAATCCTCCGAAACGCCCAGATAATGTACGACTCTCTTTATCTGCTCCGTTTTTTCATTTTTCGCATATTCCACAATATAGTCACGAAAGCTCCTTCCGTTTTCGAGAATCACATCTCCGGTCTGTACATCATGAAGAAAAAGATTCGCATAACGCTGTTCTTCCTGAGGAAGAAACGCAAAGGATTTGTGAAGCTCCTCCAGTATTTTCTCCACTTCTTTCGGATCCACATCGGGATTTTGAAGCTGCTTCTTCCATTTTTCAAACCGTGAATTCATATAATCATTGTCAATGGTTCCGGTATTCTGTTCCGTCAGATACGGATCGATCGGAAATGTAATCTCTGCCTCTTCTTTGTCGGAATCGCCGCCGGATGTGCGAAGTTCCTTGTAACGCAAAAGCAGAATCTCATACTGCTCCCGTGTCGGAATCCGAACAATCCTCTCATTTTGCGACACATCCTCCGGATCCGTTCTTGACGAATACTCTGTTTTCTCCCATGTAAAACCCTGAATTTCTGCCGCCTGAAGACAGGTGGAAAACTCTCGAAACAGCTTGGCAAATTTCCCCCTGGAAGCCGCATCCTTCGGCAGCTTATCCATATCCGGAACACCGGCATTTTGAAATACTTCCACCATATCCTTGAAGGTGCGATTCATATGTTCCACATTGTCCGGCAAATGATCCGCAAACAAGCCCTGCGGACGGTCGCCGGAATACAATTTGACCGCTTCCT
>JBHAEV010000169.1:0-14813 GCA_041855735.1 Lachnospiraceae bacterium | reverse complement strand
AGTGTTCATAAACTGATGGTCATGGATCTGTGTTTTAAGGTTGGTTTGTTCAAACAGGGACTGCTGCATGATCTGAGCAAGTATTCCGTGGAAGAATTCCTGACCGGAATCGTGTATTTTCAGGGGAATCGCAGTCCGAACGCGGCGGAGAAAATCGAAACGGGACTGAGTACGGCATGGCTGCACCACAAAGGGAGAAACAAACATCATTTCGAGTACTGGATTGATTACGGAATGGACTCCAAGGACGGATTGTTGGGGATGAAAATGCCGCTCAAATATGTTCTGGAAATGTGCTGTGACCGCATTGCGGCGTCCAAAGTCTACATGAAAGAGAAGTATACCGCCGATGTGCCCTGGGAGTATTACTTTCTGCGCGAAGGAGATATCGTAATTCACCATGAGAGCAAGCTGCTGCTGGAAAAAATTCTTAAGATGAATCGGGATCACGGGGAAAAGAGAGCATTGGCTTTTATGCGCTATATGCTCAAACATCCCGAAATATATGAAAATACGGTTTATGAGGGATAAGATGCCGCAACTGTGATGCGCCGGTATCCCGAAAGCGTGCCGCGAGATTCAGGAAATCAAATGCAGCTTGCAAAGAAGAAAATGCAGTATTTCGAAAAAGATTTCCGGGCGTGCAAGCGCATCCGCAAGCTCCAGAAATACGGACTTGTCGGAGTAAGCCGTCTTATAGAGTTTTTCCGGAAAATTTCCGATGACCGGCAGGAAATCGGAAGTTTTTGCAAGAAAAACCTCTTCTTTTGCGGCTTTTCGCTTATGGGATCCGGAAACATAACCTGCCAGACTTTTATGCAAAATCCGGTTTTCACGGATCAGATAGACATAATCCTTGTAGTTTGGAAAAAAAAATTTCATCTCTGTGTGCAAAACCGGAAGCTGCAGGGTCAGATCCGTACCCTGTATGTTCAGAAACGGCGGATTCGCAAATGACGGACACAGGGAGGAGGAAAATTCGCTCAATCGGTGTCGAATACAAAATGGACAGCGGTTGGCGCTTTGAAAAGTAAGCTCCAGGGAGTCCCCGATGTTTTGACACTTTGCAAATGCAAAGCCGGATGTGAAAAACGAATCCAGCAGCAGAAAATCCGACAACAAAATCAGACCCTGCAAATCATTCGCCTGGTTCGATAAAAGCAGGTTTTTGATTTCAGGCTCTCTTTTCTCAAGATACCGATGATAATAAGCAATCAATTCCGTTTTCTCACAATTTCCGTTTCTGTGAAAACCCAATGCCGCCTCCACATCTCTTTGTTTGATGCTGTCAAGTCCGAGTATCGTTTTGAATTTTTTGGCAAAGCGAATCAAATCGATATTGGCCGGGCGGGAAAAATGCAGATCCATGCCGTAGGCATCGGCGCAATCCTGCAAAAACCTCAGGTCAAAGGAGCTTCCGGCGTAAGTGAGAAAGCCTTTGACCTTTTGCATTTTCTCCCGAAGTATGGTAAGCATTTGCAATTCGTCCTGCATGTTTTCCAAAAGAAACTGTGTGAATGAAATCTTGTTTTCCGAAAGAGCGTGAAACTCTCCCAGACCGAGTAAATAAATCTTGCTCCTGCTCGGAAGAATTCCCGTGGTTTCGATATCGAGAAGAAGATAATCCGCGATATCATCGGGGAATGGGCAGGTCGGAAGCGTGAATGTGTTTGTAAATACCTGCAAGGATACCTCCCGGATTGTGATTTCCAAGTCGTGATGGTATGCGATATTGAAAAACCGGCCCGCCTGTTGCCAAAGCCGTTTCTGCCAATATGCTATATTTCATGCTAACACGAAAACGGATTTCCTTCAAGATCGGGTTTCGCTCCGGGATATCGGTGGATGATCATCGATACCGGAAATTCATTTGCACCGGAATGCAATATCGATTATACTGAATAGTAGTAAAAAGGGATTCAAAGGAGTGAGATGATTTCAAGTATTCGTGGAATATGCACCGACATCACCGAAGACAGCGTTGTGGTTGAAGTCGGGGGTGTCGGGATGGAAGTGTTTGTGACCGTGGATGTGCTCGGAAAACATGCGAAAATCGGTGAAGAAATGCAGCTGTATACCTTTTTGAAGGTGGCGGAGGACAGTCTGAGTCTGTTCGGATTTATGCAAAAAAATGAATTGCATTTGTTTAAAAAACTCATCACTGTCAGCGGAATCGGCGCGAAGGGCGGACTGAATCTGCTGTCGTATTTTCAGGTGCATGATTTGGTTGCGGCGATTGTCCGGGAAGATGCGAAGGAGATCAGCAAAGTACACGGAATCGGAGCAAAGACGGCAAAACGTATTATTTTGGATTTGAAGGATAAGCTTGACGGCGCAAGTCTGACTTATAGCGCCGGGCCGGATGAAACTCCGGTTTTGCCGCAAAACGAATCCGCCGCAAAGAAGGAGGCCATGGATGCTTTGATTGCGCTCGGATACGGGAATGCCGCGGCGAGAAAGGCGATTTCGAAAGTGGAAGATATCGACAATGCGGATGCGGAAACCATTTTGAAATTGTCGCTGAAATATTTAATATAATGAGGATTTATGGAACGAAGGATAATCAATACACAGGCAAACGCGGAAGATGTGGTGCTGGAAAAGAATTTGCGTCCGAGTCGGTTAAGCGAATACATCGGGCAGGAGAAAATAAAAAGCAATGTTAAGGTGTATATCGATGCGGCAAAGGCAAGGGGAGAAAGCCTTGACCATGTGCTGTTTTACGGTCCGCCGGGACTGGGAAAGACGACGCTCGGCACCATCATTGCCAATGAAATGGGAGTCAATCTGAAAATCACATCCGGACCCGCGATCGAAAAACCGGGAGATATGGCTGCCATATTAAACAGTCTGGGGGAAAATGATGTTTTGTTTGTGGATGAAATTCATCGTCTGAATCGACAGGTTGAGGAAGTTCTGTATCCCGCCATGGAGGATTTTGCCATCGATATCGTGATCGGAAAAGAAACCGGTGCAAGAAGCATCCGACTGGAGTTGCCGAAATTTACATTGATCGGAGCCACAACCCGGGCGGGTCTGCTGACCGCACCGCTTCGTGACCGTTTCGGTGTCGTGGAACGGATGGAGTTTTACAACACAAAGGAGCTGCGGACGATCATTCTTCGTTCCGCGAAAGTATTGAAGGTGGAGATTGAAGAAAGCGGTGCTACGGAACTTGCCAGAAGAAGCCGCGGAACGCCGAGGCTTGCCAACCGGTTGCTGAGGCGGGTAAGGGATTTTGCTCAGGTAAAGTATGACGGAGTCATCACAAAGGAAGTGGCGGACTTTGCCCTGGATCTTCTGAATGTCGATAAACTGGGACTGGACAATCAGGATCGAAACCTGCTTTCAACCATAATTGAGAAATTCGGCGGAGGTCCGGTCGGACTGGACACACTCAGTGCTGCCCTCGGCGAAGATGCGGGTACGATCGAAGATGTGTATGAGCCGTATTTGCTTATGAACGGATTGATCCATCGCACTCCGAGGGGGAGAGTTGCAACAGAACATGCGTACAAGCATTTGGGATTGGAGTATTTATGGGAATAGAAGTTCTGGCTCCCGCAGGTTCCTTTTCGGGACTGGTAGCGGCAGTCAATGCCGGCGCGGATGCGGTTTATATCGGGGGGCAAAAATACGGAGCCAGAGCCTATGCGAAAAATCCCGAGGAAGAAGAGCTGATAAAGGGCATTGAATATGCCCACCATTTCGGGGTAAAGGTTTACATGACCCTGAATACGCTGCTGAAAGAAAGGGAAATGGAAGAGCTGTACGATTATGTACGCCCCTATTATGAGGCGGGGGTGGATGCACTGATTGTTCAGGATTTCGGTGTGATGGAATACATCATGAAATACTTTCCGTCGGTGGATGTTCATGCCAGTACGCAAATGAGTATTATGGGGCATGAGGCGGCTGCAAAGCTTCGGGAACTGGGTGTGACCCGCGTGGTGCCGGCGAGGGAAGTTTCGCTGCAGGAGATTTGCAATATTCGCGGCAGTTCCGACATAGAAATCGAAGGTTTTGTTCACGGAGCGCTGTGCTATTCGTATTCCGGCCAATGTTTCATGAGCTCGTTGATCGGCGGAAGAAGCGCAAACCGGGGGCGTTGTGCCGGAACCTGTCGACTGCCGTTTGAAGCGTCGAAGGAGAAAAAACAACTGAACAAACCGGAGGAAAAGTATCTGCTCAGCTGCAAAGATCTTTGCAGTCTGGATATTCTGCCGGATGTACTTTCGGCGGGGCTGGATTCTCTGAAGATCGAGGGCCGGATGAAATCCCCGAGATATACGGCGGGAGTGGTTCGTATTTGGAGAAAGTATGTGGATTTGTATCTCGAAAAAGGGGCACAGGGATACAAGGTGGATCCGAAAGATCGCAGGGAATTGCTCGAATTGTACGACCGCGGCGGTCAGACTGCCGGCTATTACGGGAAACACAATGGAAAAGACATGCTTGCGTTGAAAGAAAAAACGCAAAGAAAAGATGCGAACGAGGCATTGTTTGCATTTTTGGATGCGGAATATGTGAATGCGAGAAAAAAACATAAGATAACGGGACGGATTGTTTTGCGGGCAAATGAGCCGATTTCCCTGACGGTTCGGATGCGAAAGCATGACAAAGCGGAAGGCTCTTCCCGAATACGGAATTCCTCAAAAACGGGAAACAGCATATCCGAAGATGCATTTCATGAAGTCACCGTGTTTGCGGATGCGCCGGGCATTGCAAAAAAGAATGCGGCAACACAAAATGATGTACGAAAGCAAATCTTAAAGACCGGAAATACATTCTATGAGTTTGAAGATCTCATCGTGGATATGGAAACGAATCTGTTCGTGCCGGTGAAATGTTTGAATGAAGCCAGACGGGCCGCATTGGAGAAATTGGATGAAGCGATACTCGGGAGGTACCAAAGACGGGTGGAAAAACATTCCGGAATCGATTCCGAACATCGTTTGGATCAAGCGGATGACACTCACTTTGCCCGGGAGATGGAAACGATCACGGGAAGTGATGCCGGGAATATGCAAAAACGAACCGGCAAAGGGCTTCAGGTTTTGCATCTGTGTGCGGAAACAAAGGAACAGTTGGAGGGAATCACGGAATTTCTGGGAAATTATGACGGGGATGCCGGGATAAAAGTCAGTTTTGAGGCGGATGCGCTGCATCCGAAATTCTGGAAAGACACCGTGGAGAATGGCAGAAAATACGGTGCGAAGATGTATCTGTATCTGCCGCATATTTTCCGGTTGGAAGCAAGGGCGTTTTTCGAGGAATTTCACGAAGAGTTGATAGGGGCGGGATTTGACGGCTTTTTGATTCGGAGTTTGGAGGAGAGTGAATACATCAAACGAATGTTTTCGGATGCCGGTTTGCCGCGTCCGACACTGCATTTTGATTACAATATGTATGCGTACAATACCCGTGCCAAGAGCATGAACCGGACACTCGGTGCCGATGTGCAGACGCTGTCCGTGGAATTGAATCTGAAAGAACTGCAGGCACTCGGCGGAGAAAATACCGAGGCGATCGTCTACGGACGGCTTCCGATGATGGTGAGCGCTCAATGCATCAAAAAAACGACCGTGGGCTGCGATCATGTTCCGGAGCTGCTGTATTTAAAAGACCGGCAAAACGAGCAGATGCCGGTGAAAAACAAATGCACCTTCTGTTATAATCACATCTACAATGCAAAGCCGCTGTCCACTCTGGGAATCGCCGCAAGCATCAAAAAACTGGAGATAGACGGTATTCGACTGTTGTTTACCACGGAGGACAAAGAGGAAACCGTCCGACTCGCAAAAACCTATGAGAATGCATTTTTCAGGAACGGGAAACCGGATGAAAATATGGATTTGTACACAAGAGGACATTACAAAAGAGGGATCGAATAGCACAGAATGGAGGGAGTATGTATAATCAGATCAAAGTAGTAAGAAGTATGGCGGAGAAACCGAATTTATTTACCCATACGGCTCCGCATCATGCGGATGAGGTTTTTGCGACGGCAATGTTGAGCTTTATTATGGAAGCGGCGGTGCTTCGCACCAGAGACCAGAGCATATTAAATGCCTGTGAGGGAGTGGTATATGATGTGGGGGGCGAGTTTGATACTCTGGACGGGAAATACGACCATCATCAGCAGGGGTTTTCGAATCAGAGGGAGAGCGGGATCCGCTATGCGTCCGCAGGTTTGATTTGGGAAGCCTATGGTTTTGATATATTACGAAGCATCGGGATTGAAGAGGAACATCTCAAATCGGTGTTTCACATTGTGGACGACGAACTGATTGCGGGCATTGACGCCAATGACAACGGACAGGTCGAAAAGTCGAAGGAAATGAGCATTTCCACCGTGATCTCTTTATTTAATACAAACTGGGACGAGGAAGGGGAAAATGCCGCGGAAGAAGGCTTCTTAAAGGCGTGCCAAATTGCGCAGCAGGTATTGCTGTACGAGATCAAACGGGTGGCGGCAAGAGTGAGGGGAAAGTGCATCATCCGCGACGCGATCGACAAAAGCGACGGCAGGATTCTGCTGATGGACCGGTTCATCGGGGGCTGGATCGAAGAGGTGATGCTCTATAAAACACAAAAATCCAAATCCCTGCTTTTCGGAATCTATCAAAGTACGGACGGAAACTACGGAATTCGCGCAATTCCTCCGTCTTTGTCCGAACAAATGAAACAGAGGAAACCTTTTCCGCAGGCATTTCGCGGTTTGAGCAATGAGGAGCTCGTCAAGGCGTCCAAAGTCCCGACGGCGGTGTTCTGCCACAAGGGCGGATTTTTTGCGGTTACCAAAACCAGGGAAGATGCCATAAAATTTGCGAATCTGGCGATCGAATATTAGGGATGCCGCATCCGACGGGAGAATATTTACGAGCTTACGAAAGAAGGGCAGGATGGCGAAAAAGTTTTATGCGGTTGCAAAAGGAAAAAAAACGGGGATTTTTACCGACTGGGCGGAGTGCAAAGAATATGTGGCCGGATTTTCCGGAGCGGTGTACAAGAGTTTTTTAACCATGGAGGAAGCCCGGGCGTTTTTGAATCGGGAGGATGTCGGTCTTGATCTTGGAAAAGAGATTCCGAAGGCGGATGCCGACATATATGTGGACGGAAGCTTTGACATAAAAACCGGAGCCTATTCTTACGGGATGCTGGTCATTCGAAACAACATATTCGAGGAGTTTTCTCATGCCTTTGAAAAGGATGCATTGTCCGAAATGCGAAATGTGGCGGGAGAAATCATGGGCGCGAGAGCGGCATTCGAGTATTGCCTGAAAAACGGCATTCAAACCGTCAATTTATTTTATGACTACGAGGGGATTGCCAGGTGGTGTCTGGGGGATTGGAAGGCAAACAAAGAAGGAACCATGGCATATGCGGCATTCTACCGGAGTATCAAAAGTCGATTAAACGTAAATTTTGTGAAAGTCAAAGGGCATTCCGATCATGAATACAATGACCGGGTGGATGCATTGGCAAAAAAAGTTTTGGGAATCGGATAAGTCACAAGGAGCGATACAGGACAAAAATCCTGATCGCTCCTTTCGTGTGTCTTGCGGCAAAACCGGCATCGATGTGCCGGCTCGATTTGCACCGGCCGAATGGGATTCGGTACCGTTAAAACGGCGAAAATCCCGTGTTGGTGGTGTAATATCCGCGAATAATCAGTTTTCTTGCGATCTGCGACATCTGCGAAGGAGTTTGCCGGAAATCGCAGTCGATCCAATGCGTGATCAATCCGATGAATCCTGCCAAGGAATAGGAATAATACGCTTCGAATTTTTCCTTGTCTTTCACATCCAGCCTTGCCAGCCAACTGGAAGAAACGGTCGTTCGCACGGCGTCTTTGAGCTTGTTGAAGAAATTCAGATCACCGTTGGGTCCGAGCAGAATTCTTACCAGATCGCTGTTATTGCCGATAAACTCAAATAAATCGTCCAGAAGCAGGGACACTTTCATGTGCATATTTTTTTGATTGTCATGACTGTTGATGATTTTAACAAATTCCTCAAACATCTCATCTTCAATGCTTTCCAGCAAGGAGTAGATATCTTTGTAATGTAAGTAAAAGGTACCGCGATTGATATCGGCAACTTCCGTAAGTTCTTTCACCGTAATATCCTGCAGCTTTTTTTCTCTTAAAAGAGATGCCAGACATTCCCGCAGCTGCTTTCTTGTTCTTTTTACCCGTCGATCCAGTGTGTTTCCTATCATTGTGATTCATTCCTTTTATCAGTATATTTTCAATGGAAATAAAGTTAGACCTTCATGCATTTCAATCAGTATAAAACATATATTAAAATTATACAATGAAAATCTTAAAAAATATCGCAAACTCTGCAATAAAGTGATTTTTGTTTTGCAAAGTTTTATGAATTGAATGCAAAATGGTACAGATGTATTGTTCCGGATTTTCAAAAAGAAACCGGTCGAATTTTTTTGGGGGGTATGATATACTCGAAGCCTGATACAGCCAAAAGAAAGTGAGAGTAGATGAAGAATCTGGTTTACAGAGCAATTGCTCTTTTTTTGATATTTATTGCCGCAATATCTGCCTATCTGTATTTCGGACGTCAAGGCGAGAAAACTCCGGAAAGAGTGTTTTCCGAGATGGAAACGAGAAAACTCCCGGGAGTCTGGATTCATACCATGGGAAGGCAGATGAATTATATGCGTCCCTATACCACGATCCCGGGAATCAATGTGACATATGATACACTGACCCTGCTTCCGGCGGATCGAAAACTGATTCTGACGGTCGAACCGTCGAGTTCCGAAATCAAGAGCATTTCGTATGAAGTGCGAACAGCCGATTTGGCGGATTTGATTGAAAGGACGGATATTACCGATTATTCGGTGGGAGAGGAAAACATATCTCTGACGTTGCCGCTTCAAAATCTTTTGAAAGAAGGGCAGGAATATCGCCTGGATCTTTGCATTTCGTTCGGTGATGAAACAAAGGCACATTATTACAGCAAAATCATGTTCGGAAACGAGGAGCTTGCCAAGTCGATGGTGGATCTGGCAACGGCTTTCTCCGAGAAAAACTTCGATTATGAGAGTGCAAGGGAAAATACGACTTACTTGGAAAGCGATTCGACCGGAGACAATTCCTCACTGGCAAAAGTGAATTTGAAAAGCAGTTACGATATGCTGACCTACAATCGCCTGAAACTGAATGTCGTCGGAGAAAAGGATGTAAGACTCACCGGTTTTGACGGTCATATGGGCACGATCAGCATTCGATTTACCGCTCAAAGGGATTTGGGAAACAATCAATCGGAATGGTATGATATATTTGAAAGCTTTACATTGCGACAAGGTCCGGAGCGTCTGTATATGATGGACTATACAAGGACGATGAATGAATGGTTCCGAGGTGAAAACAGCCTTGAAAAAGACAGAATCGTGCTTGGAATTGCGGAGCCGGAGCGAACCTCCTCCAAGAGTTCGCCCTCTCTTCGCTTTGAAGCCTTTGTGGCAAATCGGGACTTGTTCCTTTTGGATACATCGGAAGGGGTATTGAAAAATATATTTACATTCCGATCCGAAAGCAGTCGGGGCATGGCGAGCAATGATTACAAATACGATGTAAAAATACTTCGTGTGGAGGACAATGGGGATGTCATGTTCATGGTCTTCGGGCATATGATCGGAGGGGAACACGAAGGAGAATTGGGGATATCGGTGAATCGTTTCCGTTTTTCGGAAAATGCGGTTTCGGAACAAACCTTTATCCCGATTTCCACAACCTATGAGGAAATCAAACAGGGGGTCGATACATTGACCCATCTGAGCAAAGACCATATCTTATACCTGAAGATAGAGGATTCGGTGTTCGGAATCGATGTCAATACCAATGATTATGTGACGATTGCGGGAGAATTGAAAGACCATCAGATGGGAGTCAGTCAATCGAAAACCAATTTTGCATGGCAGGGAACAAAGGATGAGCAAGGCTCCGAGATTTTATACCATATGGATCTGGAAACGGGAGAAAAAAATCAAATCAGTGCACCGGTCAATGAACTTCTTCGAGTGGAAGGCTTTGTCGGAGAGGATATGATTATCAGTGCCGTGGACAGAAATGAAATATGGTTGAACAACAACAAAGTCATGCGAGTGCCGGCAAAGGCGATTCGCATCATTGACGGCGATCAGAACATCATCAAAGAATATGACCGGAGTCCGGATTATTTGAACAATATCTACATCGAGGAAGACCGGATTCACATGGATCTGCTGATGAAATCGGGAGAGAGCGCATTCTCGACCGTCGGAAAAGATACGATTGTCAGTACGGTCGGTGAAGAGGCGGACAGCGGCGACTTTGTCGGATACTTTGCAACCGAGGAAAAGGCGAGAGTGTATTATGTACAGATTCAAAATCCTTTGCAACAAATCAAGAAGACGGAGGCAACGAACCGGATTTCGTATGAACAGTCCGCGACCATCAATATTGCCGTTTCGCAAAGCGGAAAAAAATACACGGCGATCGGTCAGGGGAAATTGCTCGGGAATTTTGATGACATCAGGGATGCCGTAAACACGGCATATGAAAGTATGGGTTTGGTGGTTTTAAACGGGAAAGTGCTGTATTTGCGCGCCGATACATCCAGTGCGAGAAACCTGAAACTTTCGGACTATGATATTCCGAAGATGATGGAGGATCGGGAAAATGACAAATTGCTGGATTTGCGGGGGATCACCTTGAAACAGGCATTGTACTATGTCAGCAATTATATGCCGGTACTCACGTTTTCCGATGCGGGGACACCGCTGATCATTTATGCATACGATCGAACGCACATCACGGTATACGATGTAATGTCCGATCAGAGTATTAAGCTTGATATGGAGAATGCGATCCTTATGTTTGAGAAGTCCTACAATGACTTTTCAACTTCCTTTACCTTTCCATAAACATGTGCTATAATACCTTGCGTAAAATTGTGTTAACTCAGAAACGTGAAAAGCTGACCGGATCCGGTTGTTCAAAACATGAAGCATGGATCGGATCCGGTTGTTTAGGAAAGATAGAGGGGTTTTGATGGCTCAGTATGTTGTAAAGGGGGGGCACCCTTTGGCAGGAGAAGTGACCGTGAGCGGTGCGAAGAATGCAACACTAGGCATCCTTGCCGCCGCGATTATGACGGATGAGGATGTGATTATTGACAATATTCCGGATGTAAGGGATATCAATGCCATGTTGGAGGCGATTGAAGCGCTTGGGGCAGGAGTGGAGAGAGTCAACCGCAACAAAGTAATCATCAATGCGTCCACGATCCGGACCAATGTGGTGGATGAACAATATATTCGAAAAATAAGGGCATCTTATTATCTGATCGGCGCATTGCTCGGAAAAGACCGTTATGCGAGCGTTCCGCTTCCGGGCGGATGTGAAATCGGGGCAAGACCGATTGACCAGCATATCAAGGGATTTCGGGCATTGGGCGCCGATATCGATATCAATGGCGGCCGCATCATTGCGGATGCAAAGGAATTGACGGCCAGTCATATTTATTTCGACATGGTTTCCGTCGGTGCGACCATCAATGTGATTATGGCAGCTTCTTTGGCGAAGGGGAAAACCATTATTGAAAATGCCGCAAAGGAACCGCATATTGTAGACTTGGCGAACTTTTTGAACAGTATGGGTGCGGATATCAAGGGTGCGGGTACGGATGTGATTCGCGTAAACGGTGTGGAAAGACTGCACGGCACGGAGTATTCCGTGATTCCGGATCAGATTGAGGCGGGAACCTTTATGTTTGCCGCCGCGATTACCAAGGGGGATGTGCTGGTAAAGAATCTGATTCCGAAACATATGGAGGCGGTTTCCGCAAAACTCATCGAAATGGGTTGCGAGATTACGGAGTTTGATGATGCGATACGCGTGATCGGCAAGTCCAGACTTCGTTCGACGAATGTGAAAACGCTGCCGTATCCGGGATTTCCCACCGATCTGCAGCCGCAGATCACAACGGTGCTGAGTGTGGCATACGGCACCAGCATTGTTGTGGAAAGTATATTTGAAAATCGTTTTCGTTATACGCAGGAGCTTGCCCGGATGGGTGCGCAGATCAAAGTGGAAGGCAGTGTAGCCGTAGTCAGCGGCGTCAAGGAACTGAACGGAGCAAAGGTTCTGGCACCGGATTTGAGGGCGGGAGCGGCTCTGGTTCTTGCGGCGATGCATGCGCACGGAGTGTCCTATATCGATGAAATTTACTATGTGGAACGGGGTTATGAGCATTTTGTGGAGAAATTGCAGGGACTCGGGGCTTTTATCGAAATCGCGGAAAGCGAAGAAGATGCAAAGAAAATTGCGATGAAGGTGAGCTGAGCGATATCACGGCTGACCGGATTTATGAAAGGATGGGTAATGGAAAAAAGATTTTTTACATCGGAATCCGTAACGGAGGGACATCCGGATAAGATCTGCGACCGGATCTCGGATGCGATTCTGGATGAGATTCTAAGGCAGGATCCGTACGGACGTGTGGCATGTGAAACGGCTACCACCACGGGACTTGTGCTTATCATGGGAGAGATCACATCCGATGCGGTGGTTGATTATCAGAAAATTGTGCGGGAAACCATTCGGGAAATCGGTTACGATCGTGCGAAATACGGTTTTGACTGCGATACCTGCGGTGTGATCGTGGCTTTGGACAAACAGTCGCGAGATATCGCGATGGGTGTGGACTCGGCACTGGAAACCCGAGGGAATGCGACCGATTGGAACACCGGTGCGGGAGATCAGGGAATGATGTTCGGATACGCTTCCGATGAAACGGCGGAGTATATGCCGTATGCCATCTCCGTTGCGCACAAGCTGTCCAAACGTTTGAGTGAAGTCAGAAAAGACGGAACCTTGCCGTATTTAAGACCGGACGGTAAAACACAGGTTACTGTGGAATATGATGAAAATGACCGTCCGGTCCGACTGGATGCCGTGGTCTTGTCCACCCAGCACGACGAGGGGGTAAGCCAGGAGCAAATACAGGCGGATATCCGAAAATATGTATTTGACGCAATTCTTCCGGGGGATATGGTGGATGAACGTACGAAATTTTTCATCAATCCGACCGGAAGATTCGTCATCGGCGGACCTCACGGAGATTCGGGTTTAACCGGAAGAAAAATCATCGTGGATACCTATGGCGGATATGCGCGCCACGGCGGCGGCGCATTCTCCGGGAAAGACTATACCAAGGTGGACAGAAGTGCGGCTTATGCGGCAAGATATGTCGCAAAGAACATTGTGGCGGCGGGACTTGCAAAAAAATGTGAAATACAGCTTTCCTATGCCATCGGCGTAGCCAATCCGACATCCGTTTCCGTAACCTCTTTCGGCACAAGCCCGCTCAGCGATGAGAAGCTCTGCGCGATTGTCCGCGAGAATTTCGACCTCAGACCGACCGGCATTATCGAAATGCTGGATTTACGTCGTCCGATCTACAAGCAAACCGCCTCATACGGGCATTTCGGACGCGATGATTTGGATCTGCCGTGGGAAAGACTGGACAAGGTAAAGATGCTGAGGAAGTATCTGTAGCTTTCACAACTTCCGTATACGCTTGCAGCAGTGAGGTTTGTTTATGAAATTGCGTTCAAGATTGTTTTGGGGTTTTCTGGCAGTGGCATTGGTTCCCTTGCTTGCCTATTTTATTGCCAAACAAAATATCGCACCGTACAAGTTCAATGATATCCTGCTGACGGCTCTGGTGGTGCTGGTCTGTCTTGTTCTCTATGTATTGCTCTGGGTGTACACATCCATCGTCCGACCGATTGAAAACTTAAGGGAAGCGACCAGAAAGATCAAAGAAGGCGATTTGAACTTCACGCTGGAGATCGAGTCAAAGGATGAAATCGGGGAATTGTGCCAGGACTTTGAGGAAATGCGCATCCGGTTAAAGGAGAACGAAGAAGAGAAACTGCAGGCGGACAGGGACCAGAAAGAGTTGCTCAGCAATATTTCCCATGATTTAAAAACACCGATTACCGCAATACGTCTGTACATTGAAGGGATTCGGGACGGAGTGGCATCTTCGCCGGAAAAACTGGAGAAATATGTGAAGACGATTTACAATAAAACCAATGATATGAATCGATTGATCGATGAATTGACCTTTTATTCCAAGATTGATACGAATAAAGTTCCGTATCATTTCGATCGTATCCGCATTGTGGATTTTTTTACCGACTGCGCGGAAGAGGTCGGATTGGATTTGGAATCCAGGAACATCGAGTTTGCGTTTGAAAGCAATGTGGACGAGAATGTGACGATTATTGCCGATGTGGAGCAGTTAAAAAGAGTGGTGAACAATATCATCAGCAATGCCATCAAGTACCTGGACAAAACGCCCGGCAGGATCAGCATCAAGCTTTTTGATGAGAGTGATTTTGTCCGGATTGAAATCGCGGACAATGGAAAAGGGATTGCCAAGAAAGACCTATCCTTGATTTTTGATCGTTTTTATCGCACGGATTCCTCCAGAAACTCCTCGATGGGGGGGAGCGGAATCGGATTGTCCATCGTTAAAAAAATCATTGAAGATCACAATGGCAAGATTTGGGCTACCAGTGTGGAGGGAAAAGAAACGATTCTCAAGATGGTGCTCAGGAAGCAGTAAACGGTACTGTAGTTTAAGATATCGACGGATTATACAGAATGCGGAGGTTGGAGATTTGAGCAGATTATTAATTGTGGAAGACGAAATCAGTATTGCCGAATTGGAGAAGGATTACCTGGAGCTTGCAGGTTTTGAAGTGGATGTGGAAAATGACGGAAAAACGGGACT
>JBHAEV010000168.1:0-3201 GCA_041855735.1 Lachnospiraceae bacterium | reverse complement strand
GTTTCGAAAAAATCATAGAGAACTTTGTTGTCATTGGAGGCACAGATCAGTTTGTGAATCGGAAGTCCCATCATCTTTGCCAGCTTGGCAGCCAGAATGTTTCCGAAATTTCCGGTCGGCACACAGACATTGATACACTCTCCGATCGAAATCTCTCCCTTCTCAACCAGCTTCAGATACGCATAGACATAGTACACAACCTGCGGAACCAGTCGTCCGATATTGATGGAATTGGCACTGGAGAGCCAGATTCCTTTTTCCTTCAGCTCTTTCTCCAAAGCCTTATCCGCAAAAATGTTCTTCACACCGGTCTGGGCATCGTCAAAGTTGCCGCAAATCCTGACAACCGCGGTATTCTCCCCCTTTTGCGTCAGCATCTGCAGTTCCTGAATCTTACTCACGCCGCCTTTCGGATAAAACACGATAATCCCGGTTCCGTCCACATCGGCAAAACCCGCCATCGCCGCCTTGCCGGTATCTCCGCTCGTCGCGGTCAGAATCACGATCTTTTCGGTCAGTCCGTTCTTCTTCGCCGAAGTGGTCATAAGATGGGGCAAAATGGACAATGCCATATCCTTGAACGCAATGGTATTTCCGTGAAACAGCTCTAAAAAGTATGCATCACCGACTTTTACAACCGGCGCGATTTCATTCGTATCGAACTTCTCATCGTACGCCCGCCGAATGCAGTCCGTCAATTCCTCCTTTGTAAAATCCGTCAGAAATAATTTCATCACCTCATATGCCACGTCCTGATAGGACTTCCCCACCAAATCCGACAGTTTGAAATCAAATTCGGGAATCACATCCGGCATAAACAAACCGCCGTCATTCGCCAGTCCCTTTAGTATCGCCATGGACGCACTCACGCCTTTTTCATTTCCTCTGGTGCTTTGATATGTTAAATTCATCCGATAACCTCCACCTTTCTTTCGCTCCATTATAGCATAAGTTTTGAAATGTGATAAGCCGATTCTAAGGAAGTGCAGAATAAACCGGCGCTTCCTTAAAATCCTCCGGAGGATCGCACGGATTTGCAAAGGAATTTACCGCTTTGCGGTGCAAATCCGGCGAGGGAAACGCTTTAATCAGCGTTTCTTCCGGGAAACAGTAATGCGGATTTCCCGCGGCAAAGGAAATTATTTAAAAAATATATTAATATCATAGTCAAATTTAAATACTTGTAGCATATATTGACTTTAATATATAATAAAATTGGATAGTTTAAATAATTGCTTTGTGTGAAAGGAGGTAATTTAGAAATGAAAAAGAAGCCAAAGTTATTTGTGTTTTATGTAACAATATTAGCATTAACTGGGGTATTGTCATTAGGAACATTAGCTGCTGTAGAGTTTATCGATGAGGCTATGGAATTAGAAAAATTATATATGCAGGATGAAACAATGCTTACAGTGGATGAGTCACCAATTAATGTTGTTATCGAGGAAACGGAAAAAAGATTAAGTAATGAAAATGAGACAAATACAGAATACTCATTCGAAAAGTCTTTAATGGATGAAAAAGTTGAAGATTTATTTCTTAAGAATAGTAAAAAGATTTCACGAGAAATAAGTAATACAGAAAAAAGAACAGTAAACATATCAGCAGAAGAATATCAATTGGTAGATAATTTTACAGAAGCATTTTTAAATACTTATGTTTCTAAAGAACTACCAGATTTTAATATATATTATGACCAATCAAATAAAATTCGTGAAGAAAACCGTTTTTTAACTGAAGCATATATATATGACCTAGCAATAATAAAAGACAATATAGTAGAATCTTTTGAACGAGAACTTAATATTGCCAAAGTCACTCCTCTTACAGAAAACGTAGATGAAGTTATTTTTTATTTAGTTCAAAAACTTCATACAAATGAAGGAGATGAAAACGGCGGGAAATGGTTTGTAGCTAATATAATTAAAACTGAAAATGAATACAAATTTATTAATATTTGGGTAGAAGACCCAGAATATGAAATGATGCAAAATCAATTAAAAGATGATTACTTAAAGAAGAATATCCCCTTGGAAAAAGAAAGACTAAATGAAGATCTCTTAAAACAACAAATGGAGAAGGCTGATAATATATGCTATACTGATATTAACATTGGTCAATGAAGAAAATCAGGAGCTTCATCTCAAAAGCCATAACAAACAATCCGAACGGCTATGAAGTCCATACAAAAATCCCGGATAATGCAAACGGGTTGCCGGCAAAACGCCGACAACCCGCTAAAAACCGCTCGTTTTCCAATCTCGAAACGAACAAAAAACCTTCTGTTCCCTATCTTACAGCAAGCTCATAAACAATGCCTTGATATCCTCAAAGCTCGGATCCTTCGGATTGCCCGGGCGACAGGCGTCGTCCATCGCGGACTGCGTGAGGAAATCCACATCCTCCGGCTTTAAGATGTCTTTCAGATTCGCCGGAATTCCCACATCCGCGGAGAGCTTCTTCACCGCATCGATCGCGGCTTTCCTGTACTCCGCCTGCGTCATGCCGTCCACGCCCTGAACACCCATCGCCTTTGCCACATCCTTGAACTTCTCTCCGGTGCATTCCGCATTGTACTCCATTACGGTCGGCAAAATGATTGCATTTGCCACACCATGCGGTGTATCATAAAGAGCTCCGAGTCCATGCGCCATCGAATGGACGATGCCGAGTCCGCAGTTGGAGAATCCCATGCCGGTCAGATACTGACCGAGCGCCATGCCCTCTCTGCCCTCTTTGGTGTTTTCCACCGCGCCGCGAAGATTTGCCGCGATCAACTCAATCGCTTTTAAGTTAAACATGTCGGTGATGGTATTTGCGCCCTTTGTGGTATACCCCTCGATCGCATGGGTAAGCGCATCCATACCCGTTGCCGCGGTCAAACCCTTCGGCATCGTGCTCATCATGTCCGGATCCACAAATGCCACCGCCGGAATGTCATGCGGATCCACGCATACGAATTTGCGATGTTTCTCCACATCGGTGATCACATAGTTGATGGTAACCTCCGCCGCCGTACCCGCGGTTGTCGGAACCGCCAGAATCGGCACACAAGGATTCTTGGTCGGAGAAAGACCTTCCAGACTTCTTACATCCTCAAATTCTGGATTGGTGATGATGATGGCAATGGCTTTTGCGGTGTCCATTGCGGAACCGCCGCCGATGGCAATCACCACATCCGCATCTGCTTTCTTAAACGCC
>JBHAEV010000167.1:0-6824 GCA_041855735.1 Lachnospiraceae bacterium | reverse complement strand
GCTCAAATAGAAAGGAAAAGGACGCAATAACCGGCGAAGATGCGCAGCAAGCGAGTGCGAAAGTCGATGAAGCTGCGATGGAAGCGAGTGGAGATTCCGATGAAGAAGTTGCAAAAGTGAGTGTGAAAGCCGATGAAGAAGTTGCGAAAGTGAGTACGAAAGTCGATGAAGCGGCAAAAATAAGTGTGAAAGTCGATGAAGATGCGATAAAAAAGAACGCCGATTCCGATGAGAAGGAAGATGGGATTGCTTCTCCAAAGGAGGCGGATTTTCTTCCGGATCTGGAGGAGATTGAAGATTTGAATCAGGAATAAGATTTCCGCTTCCGAAAGGGGCGGTTCTTCCGAATCTCAGCACTGGACTGTGATGAACGGTTCCGGGATGAAATTCGGAAGAATCCGCATAAATCGGAGGGGGATTTTTTATATCATGGTTTCCGGTTTAAACACCGCGTCAAATTCCTCGGCATTTAAGAAACCGAGTTTTATACAGGCTTCTTTGAGTGAAATGTTCCCGGAATGGGCGAGTTTTACCGTCTTTGCCGCATTTTCATAGCCGATGTGCGGATTCAGACAGGTTGCCAGCATGAGGGAATTGTGCAGATTCTCATGCATTTTTTCCCGGTTTGCCCGAATGCCGACACAACAGTGATAGTTGAAGGAAAGAATTCCCTCGCTGAGCAGCTTTACGGATTGCAGGAAATTATGGATGATGACCGGCATAAAGACATTCAGCTCAAAATTGCCCTGACTGGCGCCGAAACCGACTGCCACATCATTGGCAATGACCTGGACCGCGATCATTGTCATGGCTTCGCTCTGCGTCGGATTCACTTTTCCCGGCATAATGGAACTGCCCGGTTCATTCTCCGGTATCGTAATCTCTCCGAGTCCGCATCTGGGACCGGAGGCAAGCCAGCGAACATCATTGGCGATTTTCATCATATCGCAGGCGAGCGCCTTGATCGCACCATGCACCGTGACAAGTTCGGACTTGGATGTGAGGGCGTGAAACTTGTTTTTGGCGGTTTTGAATGAATGACCGGTCAGATCGGAAACCACTCTGGCGATTTCCTCATCAAATCCCTTCGGTGCGTTCAGTCCCGTACCGACCGCCGTTGCGCCGAGTGCCAATTCCTCAAGAGAGAGCAGACTGACTTCAAGCAATGCCGCACATTTTTCCAGGGAACTTCTCCAGCCGCTGATTTCCTGGGAAAACGAAATCGGCGTGGCATCCTGCAAGTGGGTGCGTCCGGATTTAACGATGCCTTCATTCTCGATTTCCAATCCGATGAATGTTTCCGTCAGTGTGTTGACGGCGGGAATGAGCCTGGATTTTATTTCCGTTACGGCGGCGATGTGCATGGCGGTCGGAAAGGTGTCGTTGGAGCTCTGTGACATATTGGCATCATCGTTCGGATGGATGAGCTTTTTTCCGGCAAGGTGATTGGCATAATTGGCGATTACTTCATTGACATTCATATTGGTCTGTGTGCCGCTTCCGGTTTGCCATACCGCAAGCGGAAAGTGCTCATCCAATTTTCCGCTTCGGATTTCATCGCAGGCTCTTGTTATGAAATCCAGCTTTTCTTCATCCAACCTGCCCAATCTGTGATTGGCAATGGCAGCCGCTTTTTTCAGATATGCGAAAGCCCTGATGATTTCCGTCGGCATCTTTTCATTGCCGATTCGAAAGTTTTCCAGACTTCTCTGGGTTTGCGCCCCCCAGAACTTATCGGCAGGTACTTTGATTTCTCCCATCGAATCGTATTCCAAACGAAATTCCATATCCACTCCTTTTTCCATGCTTTAATGTAAAACGATTTTGAGGTTTTTGTGTAAGCCGAAGATCCGGCAGAAAGCCGACCGTCCCCGGATGAACTGTCCGTGGTCCGCTTCGTTCTATCTATCTTAGCATTTTCTTGTTATAATGTGTAGTGGAAATGTAAGAATTGACGGATGAAATGCGGCAGGCACAACAAATGTGCAAGCCGCAAAACGGAAACAAAATTATCGAACAGAAAGGAGTATTTTCATGGAAAATACATCCGGAAATAAGTTGAATTTGTCAAATAAAAGAAATTCAAAGCATATTTGTGTGGGATTGCTGGCTCATGTCGATGCCGGAAAGACGACCTTGACCGAGGCGATGCTGTATTTGTCCGGTGTTATTCAGAATAAAGGGCGGGTGGACAAACAAAGCAGTTTTCTGGATCATGATGCATTGGAAAGAAAACGAGGAATTACGATTTTTGCCAAAGAAGCCAGAATGAAGCTCGGAGAAATCCATGTAAATATCATCGATACTCCGGGGCATGTGGACTTCGGCGCGGAAATGGAAAGAGCCGTTTCGGCTCTGGATTTGGCGGTTCTGGTTGTGAATGCCGCAAGCGGTATTCAAAGTCATACAAAGACTCTGATGACTCTTCTGGAACGGTATCGCATCCCTCATTTTGTGTTTATCAACAAATTGGATCAGGCAGGGACATCAAGAGTGCATACGGAGGAAAAACTGTCGCAATTCCACGAACGCTATGTCTCCTTTTCCGACACGGACTCGGAACTTTTTTTTGAAAATACAGCCATGGCGGACGAAGGTTTGATGAATGCTTTCCTGGAGCAGGGGAAACTGACAAAAAGCGATATCGCAAACGCCGTATTTGAGGCAAAAATATCGCCGATTTATGGAGGAAGTGCGCTGCATTTGGAGGGAGTGGAGGAATTGCTGCATGGAATTAAGGAGCAGTTTCTGCAATACACAAAAGAATCCCCGTACGATCCTTATCAGGCATTTCTTTCGCATCAGGGGGATGCTTTGCGCGCCGGAAAGAAAGAGGCGGGCTATGGGGATTCGGAGCATTGCGTTCTCTATGTCTACAAAATCAGTCATGATTCCAATCATACCAGATTGACGCATGTCAAGGTATTGCAGGGAGAGGTAAAGTGCCGGGATACGATCTTTGACGAGAAGATTTCGCAAATCCGGCGCTACAATGGTTTGAAATATGACGCGGTAAATGCATTGGAGTGCGGTGACATCGCCTGTCTGGCAGGCATTACCGCTTTGCATGCCAATGAGATTTATGACTTTTCCGAGCGGGAGAAGTATTCGGGGAAAGCGCCGTCTTTGATTCCGATCATGAATTTTACGCTGCAGATCGAGGATGGGATGTCCGTAACCGATTTTTTGCCGAAACTTCGTCTGCTCGGCGAGGAAATGCCGGAACTGAATATGGTTTGGGACAAAAAAACGGAATCCGTTCAGGTGCATGCCATGGGTTTGGTACAGCTTGAAGTCCTGCAAAGTCTGTGCGAACATCGTTTTCAAACCGCAATCCGTTTTTCGAAAGGAAGTGTGATTTACAAAGAGAGCATTACCGGGGCCATGGAGGGAGTCGGACATTTTGAGCCGCTTCGGCATTATGCGGAGGTGCATTTGCTTTTGGAACCGCTGAAAAATGGCGGTCTTGTGGTGGAGGCAAGTATTCCGGCGGATGACTTGGAACCCGGTTATCAGGCACAGGTGCACCAAACACTGAAGGAAGGGGGTTGCAGAGGTGTACTCGGCGGTTTTGAACTGACGGATATGCGGATCCGACTGCTTGGAGGACAGTCGCATCAAAAGCATACATCCGCCGGTGATTTCCGTGAAGCGACCGTTCGTGCGGTTCGACATGGTCTATTGTGTCTGCAATCCATCGGCAAGACGGTGCTGTTGGAGCCGATTCTGCGATTCACTCTGGAAATTCCGGTTGAAAATATCGGCAGAGCCATGACGGATTTGAATCGGATGAAAGCACAGTTCAACAATCCGGATATTATCGGGGAAAGCGCGCAGATCACGGGGACGGCGCCGGCATCGACCATCGGGCATTATTCGGTGGAACTGGCTTCGTTCACAAAGGGGAGAGGCTATCTGGAAATGGAATTTCTTTCGTATGAACCCTGCCATAATACCGAAGAAGTGCTTTCCCGATGCGATTACCGGGCAGAGAATGATCCGGAAAACCCGGCATATTCGGTATTCTGCAATCATGGAGAAGGAGTTTTGGTGGAATGGAGGGATGTTCCCGCATGGATGCATATGGATACCGGACTCGGATTTTTCCGAAAAAAGAACGAAGAAAAGGTGCAAACAACACATTCCGATTACCAGAAGGAGAAGGCTGTCAGCGAGGAACTGATGGAAATTTTCGAGAGAACCTATGGCAAGGTGACTCCGAGAATCGGAGATTGGAATCGACCGGTTTCCAAAAAAACGGAGGACAAAACCTATGTGTTCAAGCCGAAGCAAAAACAGAAGGAATATCTGTTGATTGACGGATACAATGTGATTTTTTCGTGGGACGATCTGGCGGAGCTTGCAAAAGTGAGTATGGATGCCGCTCGACATGAACTTCTGGAGCGGGTTTCCAACTATCAGGGTTTTTCGGATACCACCGCCATCGTTGTATTTGATGCATATAAGGTGGAGAGGCATCGAGAAGAAATACGCAAGCACGGCAATGTCTATACGGTCTTTACCAAGGAGGCGGAAACCGCCGATCACTACATCGAAAAAACCGTGCATGAGATCGGCAGAAAGCATCGGGTGACGGTGGTGACCTCGGATTATATCGAGCAGATCATTATCCGAAGTCAGGGATGTCTGTTGCTTTCTTCCAGGGAATTTCAAAAAGAAGTGGAAAATACAAAAAAACAGATCATGGAAGCGGCAAATCAAAATACATTTTTGACGGAGGGAAGCCGGAAGAATTTCGTATTTGAGGAGTGGATGGAAAGTGAGAACAAAGATAAAGAATGACTGCAAAAAACCGGAAAGCGACAATAAAACATCGCTTTCCGGTTTGGTTTTTTAGTGGCATCCGCTGCAACCGCCGCAGCCTTTTTTGCTACTGCAACCGCATGAGGAACTGTTGTTTTTCTTATCTTTATAAATTTTGGAAGCGGCGCCGATGATGGCAAGCAATACGATACCGCCGATAATCCATGTGCCCATAATACCTCCTAACTCCGTACGGATTGTGCTTTGAATACACGATTTTTTGCTTCCTCTTTGGAAGGACGCACCAGAAGATAAATCAGGTAGCCGAGTACCAGTAATGCAATTACGGTAAAAATATTAAAGCTGACTTCACCGAGAATCAAACCGCCGAGCTGGTATACGATCAATGACACACCGTAGGCAAAGAGGGTTTGATAGCCGAGTGCGTACCATGTCCACCGGTTGCTGTTCATTTCCCTGCGAATGGCTCCGATTGCCGCAAAGCAAGGAGCGCAAAGCAGATTGAACACGAGGAAGGTATAGGCGGAGATTAAGGTGAAATCTTCACGGAGCATTCCCCACATTTCTTCTCCCGCTTCGGACACTTCACCGAAGCCATAGAGAATACCGAAGTTTGTAACCACCACTTCTTTCGCTACCAGACCCGTAACGGTAGCCACCGCCGCTTTCCACTTGCCGAATCCGAGCGGTGCAAAAATCCATGCAATGGCATTTCCGATATTGGCAAGGAATCCCTGGGACAAATCCTCCACCATGCCGAAACTTCCGTCCACGATACCGAAATTGGATAAAAACCAGATCACAATGCTGGCAAGGAAGATGACGGTTCCCGCTTTCCGGATAAATCCCCATGAACGCTCGCGTACGGAACGAAATACATTTCCGAATGTCGGAAGATGGTATGCCGGAAGCTCAATAACAAACGGAGACGGATCTCCCTCGAACAGTTTGGTCTTCTTCAGAATAATACCGGACACGATAATGGCGGCAATTCCGACAAAATATGCGCTCGGCGCCACCCATGCGGCATTGTCAAAGAGCGCACCGGCGATCATCGCGATAATCGGCAACTTTGCGCCGCAAGGCATAAAGCTTGTGGTCATAATGGTGATTCTTTTGTCTCTCTCGTTTTCAATGGTTCTGGAAGCCATGATTCCGGGAACACTGCATCCGGTTCCGACCAGAATCGGAATGAAGCTCTTGCCGGAAAGTCCGAACTTGCGAAAGATTCGATCCATCACAAAGGCGATTCTTGCCATGTATCCGCAGCTCTCAAGGAGTGCCAGACAAATGAACAGCACAATCATCTGCGGCAGGAAACCGAGCACGGCTCCCACACCCGCGATGATACCGTCCAAAATCAGACCCGTCAACCAGTCGGCGGTGCCGATGGATGTCAGAAAACTTTCTACCGCCGGAGGGATGATCTCCACAAAGAGAACATCATTCACCCAGTCGGTCATGATGGTTCCGATGGTTGTAATGGAAAGATAGTAAACCGCAAACATCACGGCTGCAAATATCGGAAGTCCAAAGATACGGCTCGTCACGATCTTGTCAATGCGATCGGAGATGGTTTCTTTTTGCTTGACTCTTTTCTTAAAGCAGGAATCAATGACGGAAGAGATGTAATTGTATCGCTCCCCGGTGATAATGCTTTCCGCGTCGTCATCCATCTTGGCTTCCGTTTCGGAAACGATCTTCTCGACGGAAGCGAGTGCACTCGAAGAGAGGGACAGTTTTTCACGTATCTTCTCATCTCGTTCAAAAAGTTTGACGGCATACCATTTCTTGACATTGGAATCCACATTTGTCAGATGGCTTTCAATGGAAGCAAGCGCTTTTTCCACATCGGCATCAAAGGAATGTCCGGGTTTTAAAGAGGATTTCTTTTTGGTCACCTCCATCGCTTTTGCGGTCAATTCCTTGATTCCCTGATTTTTCAGAGCGGAAATTTCCACCGCTTCGGCGCCGACGGCTTTGGAGAGATTGGAAAGATCCAGTACATTTCCGGATTTGCTGACCACGTCCATCATGTT
>JBHAEV010000166.1:0-3303 GCA_041855735.1 Lachnospiraceae bacterium | reverse complement strand
CTTGTCGTCATCTCCGCCGAACAATTCCACAAAACTTGCCTGTGTGCCCGTGGTACCCTTACAGCCGAGCAGCCTGATATTTTTGAGAAGATGATTCACTTCCTCCAGATCCAGAACCAGGTCATACATCCACAGCGTCGCCCTTTTTCCGACCGTTGTCGGCTGAGCCGGCTGAAAATGCGTAAATGCCAGGGTCGGCAAATCCTTGTGTTTTACGGAAAAAGCAGCCAGTTGATAAAGCACGTTCACCAGCTTCCTGCGAATCAGTTTCAATGCTTCCGTCATCAAAATGATATCGGTATTATCTCCGACATAACAACTGGTCGCTCCGAGATGAATGATGCCCATTGCCTTTTTGCACTGCATCCCGTAAGCATACACATGGCTCATCACATCGTGTCGAACCAGTTTCTCCCTCTCCTTTGCCACATCGTAGTTGATATCGTCCTTGTACAATTCCATTTCTTCAATCATCTCATCACTGATCGCATCAATACCGAGAGCCTGCTCCGTTTTGGCAAGGGCAATCCACAGTTTTCTCCATGTACGAAACTTTTTTTCCGGTGAAAAAATGTATTGCATTTCTTTGCTTGCATAGCGTTCCGATAACGGACTTTGATATTTGTCGTACATACACTCTCCTCTTCCCGTGATTCTCCAAAAAGACCACCTTTAATGCACTGTCTTAAACCCAGCTGCAAAAACCTGCGTCAGCGGTTTTATAACACAATAACGAAGCTCGCAGAGTCGATGCTTATCATCCGATCCCCAATCTTTTTGCGATTTCCCTGTATGCATCTTCGATATTGCCCAGTTCAAGACGAAACCGGTCCGAATCCATTCTTTCGTGATTGTTCTTGTCCCACAATCTGCAGGTTTCCGGCGAGATCTCGTCGATCAAAATCAAATCGCCCTTGTTTCTTCCGAACTCCAGCTTGATGTCCGCGAGATCGATGTTCATTTTCCCGAAATAATCGATCAGAATCTCATTGATGCGAAAGGCCAGTGAAACCATCTTGTCCATCTCCGCCTGAGTTGCATAGTCAAGCGCCAGTACATAGTATCCGTTGATGAGCCTGTCACCCTGATTCTTATCTTTTCGAACGAATTCCAGCACCGGCGTTTTTAATTTCACTCCTTCCTCCACTCCCGCTCTTTTTACAAAAGATCCGGAAGAATAGTTTCTGATTTTTACAAAAAACGGAAAAGGAACGGACTTCTTTACCGCCGCCTCGGTTTCACTGTATTCCGAAACAAAATGCGTCGGAATATTGTTCTTTTCCAGAATCGATAAGATCCGATTCGTCATCCTGTTTGTAATCCTGGCTTTATTCCTTACTTCCAAGGTTCCGTTGCCGACAAGAATATCCAGAAATTCAATGATTTCAATATCCGCATTGTCCGTTTTATATCTGTTTTTTGTACTGCCTGCATAGATTTTTTCCAGTCTTTCCAAAATCACTCCTCCGCCTGTTTGCCGTTTATCACGTCCCTCATGGTAAACAGCCCCCTGTTTTTGCCGCACAAAAAGATTGCAGCCGAAATCGCACCCTTCGCAAAAATCTTTCGCGACATTGCCGTATGGGACAGCGTAATGATTTCATCCTCCCCGCAAAACAGAACATCATGTTCCCCGACGATTGTTCCGCCCCGCACCGCACTGATGCCCATTTGCTCGTGATCCCTTGCGGCATGTACGCTTTGACGATCATAAACATAGGTCAGTTCCCGATTGCATTCTTCATTGATGCTGTCCGCCAATGCCAGTGCGGTTCCGCTCGGCGCATCCAGCTTTCTTCTGTGGTGCTTCTCCACGATTTCAATGTCAAATCCGGAAGGATACAACACCTTTGCCGCATCCTTTACGAGTTTCAACAGTAAATTGATTCCCAGACTCATGTTTGCTGAACGCAATATGGCGATCTCCTTCGCGTAATCTTCCACTTTTTGAATCTGCCCGGCATTAAGACCCGTTGTGCAAAGCACCAGGGCTTTCTTTTTTTCTTTTGCATAATCCAGCAAAGCATCCACCGCTTTCACATTGGCGAAGTCGATGATTACATCAAATGCGGGATCAACCTCATGTAAGGCGGAATAAACCGGGTAATCGTAGTGCTGTGCAACCTGCAAATCGACACCCGCCACGATTTTCGCCTCCTTACTGTCCGAAAGCAAATCCGATATCGCTCTTCCCATCGCTCCATTGCAACCATGCATTAATATTTTCGTCATACATTCCTCTTCCCGTTTTCCCGATTTTACAGTAATCCGTACTCCTGCAGGGCATTTTTCAGTGTTTTCTCATGTTCCGGTTCAATATCGGTCAATGGCAGACGATAACCGCCCACTCCCATGCCCATGAGATTCATGGCAGCCTTCACCGGAATCGGGTTGACTTCCACGAACAGTTGATGAATCACATCCAGCATCTCCAATTGCATTGCAGCGCCTTTTTTATAATCCCCGTCCAGCATGGCACGGCACATATCATGCGTTTGTCGAGGTGCAATATTGCTGACCACGGAAATCACACCGATTCCGCCAAGACTCATAACGGGTACGATCTGATCGTCATTGCCCGTATAGACATCGATGCCGAAATCCCTGCACAGCTTAAACAATTCCGCCGTTTCGGAGATATTTCCGCCGGCTTCTTTGACTCCGACAATATTTTCCACATTCTTTACCAGATATGCAATCGTGGAAGGCGCAATATTCACTCCCGTTCTGCTCGGAACATTGTAAAGGAGCATCGGAATCTTTACGGAATTCGCAATCTCCGTAAAATGTCGGATCAAGCCTTTTTGTGTGCCCTTGTTGTAATACGGAGATACGACCAGAATTCCGTCCGCTCCCATCTTCTGCGACTCTTGTGACAAATATATCGCGGTATCCGTGCAATTGGATCCGGTTCCCGCCACGACCGGAATTCTCTTGTTTACGATTTCAATTGTTTTGCGGACCACCTCAAGATGTTCCTCATGTGTCAGCGTGGATGCCTCTCCCGTAGTGCCGCATGCAATGATGCAATCCGTCCCGCCGGCAATCTGATCCTCAATCAGTTCTTCCAGCTTCCTGTAGTTCACGCTTTTGTCTTCTTGAAACGGTGTAACCAATGCCACACCTGCTCCGGTATATATTGCCATACTTCCTCCTTCTTTTCTTGAATACGGTTTTTCGTATTGAATCCGGTCTTTAGTTTTCGTTCTTTTTTACAATCTCACCCTGTTTTTTGTAGATGCATCCGGAGTCCACACAACCTCTTACACCGGAGAGCGGATAAATATTGCTTTTCTTTCCGAT
>JBHAEV010000165.1:0-6348 GCA_041855735.1 Lachnospiraceae bacterium | reverse complement strand
CTCGGTGTAACGCCTCCGCTCGATCCGCCGGTTGAAGATGATGTGGTCGGCGCAGTCGTTGCAGCCGGCGTTGTAACGGTTGCCGCAGTCGTTGCTGCGGCGGTTGTCGCTGCGGTGGTCGTTGCTGCGGTGGTTGTCGCTGCCGGTGTCGGGGACACCGTTGTCGACTCCGCCGGAGCCGTAGCCGTAGGCGGCTCCAGCGTGGTTGTCGATAAAAATCCGTATGCATCCTGCTTCGGCAAAATCACCGCCACACTCGCCAGCGCCATGGTTGACAGCAAAAATGCGGCTGTTTTTTTCATACTCCCTTTGTTTTTCATCTGAACTCCTCTTCTGATCAAAAAGAATGCTCTCACCATTATTCCCTCTTTTCGCATTCCTCTTCATCTTTCTTCTTTTTCCGTACCTGACTTTTTTTCTTTTTCGATACTTGAACTTGAATTACTTTCGGAATATCCTCCATGTTTCGGATACCATCTTTGTATCATATCCGTTTCATTTTTACTATTATCAGCAGGATACTTTTCGGCAAAACGACATGGTATTCACCGGATAATATAAAAACAGTGCAAGCACTAATGTGAATGCACTGTACGGCTTATCGGATTTCATGCAGCATATCCAATCGCCGCAGGAAATCAATATAGAGTTTCAATTCGTCTATGGAACCGATTTCCAGTTTTTCATAGATGCTGCGATTGTGTTTCCGCACCGTATTCAAACTGATAAAAGCGAGATTCGGTATCTCGGATATCGCGTATCCCTGAATATAATAGTGCAAAATCCCCCTCTCCGCCTCCGTCAGTTTCCTAGAACGCTCAATAAAATGATCAAACAACACTTTGATATTCGGCGGCAAATCATTCGGATTCTGACCGACCTGATCCGCCTTGCTTTTCATAAACTCGCTGAGCGCATCCAACTCACTGATTCCGGTCGGCGTTCCGTCCGAGTTGTTCTTTATCTTTTCGATACTGTCCACAATCGGCTTCACATAATGTTTGGAAAGAAACATTGAAATTGCGAACATAATCAGTATAAAGAATACAATCTGCAGTACGACAATGCGCTGCTTGCTTTGCAAATATTGCAAAACATCCGCTTCGGAAGCCAGAATCAGCACTTTCCATGCCTGCCCGTCCTCCGTGTATACATTTTGCAAATCCGAATGCACACCGATGTAATCGGTGTCTCCTCCGACATAGGTGTTGTAATGTTTCCCGTACTTGACGGTAAGTGTTTCCTGTTTTGACAAGGTACTTTCTTTCCCCACCAAGCCGTCTTTGACAAAAAAACGGTCGCCGTCCATCGGCGCCATCACCGTCACCATCTCTTTGTATTCACCGGAAATGGTCGGATAGCTTAAACGAAACAGCAAACTGCTCATCTCCAGACCGCAAACCCCGTAGCTCTGCCCATTGCTGCCCTCGATCGGTACGGACAGATAAACGACATCTTCCCAAGTCCTTCCGAGTTTGTATTTTTTTGTCAGCACATATTGTTTGGAAGATGTACCAAGCTGACGCTCATACCAATCCATCTGTCCGATATCCATTTCCATCGTCCAGCGATTGTGCATGCGAATGTGATTTTCCCTGGCTATTTCGCTCATTCCGCGAAACAAATAGACATCTTTGTCAAAAGAGCTTACACTGCTTACATTTCCCAGGTGAATATGCAGACCGGATCTGGAAGTCTTTGCATTGGAAACGGAATCGTTCACCGTGGTATCCAAAATCGCAAAGGACCCGCTCACCCGCACAACATCCAGATATTTTTCCAAAATCGGATATATCGCTTTTTCGACTTCCAGAATGGCTCCCTTATTGTTCGTGATGCTTTTGATATCATATGGATAATCCAATTCTTTTTCTATGGATTTTGCGATGCTTTTTGACAATTCCAAACCGCTTCCCGCCATAAAGCCGACTCGCTCTTCCAGTTTATTCGAAGTATTTTCCAGATGCACCTGAAATATCCGGCTGCTTTCATTGCCACTCAACACTCCGGACATAAACAGAATTAAAAGCAAGAGTCCCACTCCGGTCAAAATCAGGGAAAGCAGATAAAGCATCAGTCTTCTTCGCAAACTCACTCCCTGCCTGCCTTTCACAGCAAGCAAATCTTTCAGAGCGATTTTCTTAATCGAATTCGGCACAGCTCCTCCCTTCCCGCATATCACCTCATCAGATATTTAAAACTCTCCAGCACCTTGTCCATGGCCGTTTCACTGTCCTCATGGTCTTCACTCCCCTTCAGAAAGTTTTCCCGTCCCGCCGCCAACTCCAAACGAACATTGCGTTCAAATGCCACTTCCGTGTCCAGGTAATTACTCAACTTCGGAGGAGTATAGAATGTATATTCTTTTTGGGTATCCGCAATGGCTTGAAAAAGACTGCGATACTTCGGATCTCCCAGAGTCTTTGCAAGGTCTTCCAGCCCTTCAAATCCCTTGTATGTCACAGGCATATATCCCACTTTGGTAACAAATCTCCGATTATTCTCCGGCTCGGTAATCCATTTTAAGAACTCCATTGCAGCCAGTTCCCGCTCTTTGGTCGATTTTACAGTGCAGAATCCTGCCCCTCTTTGCATAACCAGTTTGTCGCCCTCCTCAAAAACAGGAACCGGTCTTGCAATCATTTCCGCAGCCTCGCTGGTATTGTTCGGATAGATCACCGTATCTTCATAATACAGGACACTGGCGGAAGAAGCCACGCTTACAATCGCTTCACCGACCCGAAGCGGATCCGTGGCATAGCCTTCATACAACCACACACCGCCATGGATTGCCGCATCGGCATATGGACGCCACACGCGATCAAAAGTATTCCCGAAGTTGATTTTCTGATTTTCATCAAAGAAATCATCTCCGAGGGATGCCACGCCCACCTGAAAATAGTTGAAATGATAATCGTGTACAAAAAATGCCTTGCCGTCATTTTCAATATCCGGCGTCTTGGCGTCGGTCCACGCATAATAATCTTTTGCCATCGAAAACAGACCGTCCCATGTTTTCAGCTTTTCTTCATCCGCACCGGTTTCTTTGGAAAAACGGTCAAAAATCGTTTTGTTGATAAACATGATTTCCGTGGATTTTGCAACCGGAAACACATAAAATTTGCCGTCAATCTTTCCCTCTTCGACAAATGCCGGGATGTATCCGTTCAGCTCCTCTTCGGAAAAATAGTCCTGATAATCCACCAGAATCCCGGAATCCGGCATGGACAATACCGCTTTCGGATAGGAAATAAACATATCCGGCAGCGGAGATGCCCCCGGTTCCTGATTCGTTGCGGCGAGCACGGCCTCGTGAATCGTATTGGTATCCGACACCGAGGTCACCTGAATATTGATGCCCTTTTCCTTCCCCACCGTTTCATTGAACTCTTCAATCATATCGTTCAAAGGAGAATCCGTCTGCCCTCCGTAGACATGCCACATGGTCAATGTCACAGTCTCTTTTCGGGTTTGACAACCGCTCAGTGTAAACACAACAAACAATGCGGCAACTGTCCATGCAAAAAAACGAACTCTTTTTTTCTTACATAAATCCAAGTAACTGTCCTCTTTCAATTTTCACTCCCCCTTTTGTTTTATCACCCCAAAAAAATTCGAAACTATGATTCGGACAAATTTATTCTAACATATTTTTTTAAAGAATAATATAAATATTCAATATTTTTTCTTACAGGGGACGGTGCAGCTTTGGCGAGGGAAACGCTTTTATCCGTGTTTCCCTGAAGAAATGTCCGCACAGCATCCGCTTTGCTGACGCAAGGCATCGGATTTCCCACCGCTGAGATTTCTCACCCGACACTCGGCATATCCGCCATACTGTTTTTTATACAGGAACAATACCGCGCATCGCGGATAGAAATCGCTCTTCCGTATTCTTGGCAGTGTTGACGTATCCGGCAAGACCGTATCCGTAACCGGCATAGCTTTCTCTTCGCTTTACCAGTCCGGTTTTTGCATGAAGTAAACCGCTTGTACTCACCGAGACATATTGCAGACTTTTCACATCCGAAATGATGTCATTTATTTCTCTCTCCAATTGAAGCGATTCTTCACAATACATCGAAATCCGCTCTTGTAATTGTTCCATTTTTTCATAGTTCATTCCAAACTTTCCGAAAGAAATGACCGATTTTTGCGTCTGCAAAACCGTTCTGTTCCGGGATGCAAGCAGAATACAGGTACACACTTGTGAAAAACCGAACCCAAGACCCAACGCCGCTTTTCCGGATTCCAATGCCGACAAAACTCTAGCCAAAGAGGCCTTCACTCTATCCAGTGCTATATTCACATTCTCATAAAGTGTATTTATTTTTTCACGCACACTCAGCGTTTTGCTTGCAGCTGCATTATTGTGAAATTCCTCCAATTCTCTTCTTTGCATGTCTTCCACCGCAGTTACGAAACACTCATTCGTGACGGATAATCTCACGTATTCCACCATTTTCATTATCCTTGAAAGTTGTGCCGTATGCTCGACATTATAATATTGTTGAATGCATTGAACTGTCCGTTTTACCGGAGAAGGCAATTTTTCGAAACTTACGGTACTTTTATCAAGATCCCCTCTTTCCTTATTCCAAGGGTCACATATCCACTCCTTTACCATTTCTTCCAGATTTATCACCATTTGTTCTAAGCTTTTTACAAAGGAACTGCGCAATTTTCTCTTTTGTTTTAAGTGCTTGAGATTAACCCGATCCACCTTGTTCCGAATCCGTTTCGCTCTGTCCTCGACCTTACTTCCTATCGTTAAAGCACTGTTTATCCCGCACAAAAGCAAAGTCGTCATCATACTGTCGGTGTTTTTCCATTCGTTTTTACTCATCCGCTCCATCATACTCAGACTGATCTTGGAAGCATGAACAACAACCTCGCCCATCTCCGATATTTTGTCTTTGGTCGTCGAAATATACTCCACAAGTTCAAAACCGATGATTCGAATTCGTTTCCCTACGAAGCCCCTCAATTCTTCCGACTCTTCCTCAGTCAGATTGACATCCAAGCCAACCATTGCTCCTACCATCGCCAATCCCAGATTGAAATATCCCCTTACTTTATGACGTTCAAATTCCTCCTTTTCTTCCGCACCGAAATTCACCTGTTCTCCATATCCGAATCCGTCAATAACAGACTGCATGATGATTTTCCCTGCAAGATTTCCATCTTCCTCCGGCATCTTCAGCATCTCATCGGAAACGCTCTTCAAATACTCCGCAATGTATCCGTCTTTGTCCGGACTCACTTCCTTTAACCGCAGCTTGCCGCTCTGAATATGCAAAAGTTTTTCCGGATAATGTTCGTCCATAATGTTTTCCAATGAAATGTCCGACTTCAAGGCAAACACCGACTTTGCCATATATTCTCTATCCTTTGTCCAACCCAGTACATGAACATAGTCGTTTTCCAAATGAATCGCTATCATTTCATCCCGAATCCGATTCAGCCCTCTCACTCCGTATTGCTCTTCCAATTCCGCCCAAAGCCTCTTGGAATATCCCGGTGCATCCAACATATATGATTTTTTAAAATCCTCCGGAAACAGCAGTTTTAAAAGTCCGGACTGATGCCCTCCTTTGGAATGACCGCTCGTCGTCATATTTCCAAGATCCAACACCGGCACGGCGGAATTTCGCAGCATCTGATAGTACGAAATCATTGCTTCATCGATTTCTGAAATCCCTCCCCATGTTTTCCCGTCAATCGTTACACTTCCGGTTCCGTTCATGAGCATATCCGGATTGTCCATCCAAGCCATCTCCGGTGTTCCCCTGCACACCAAACTCTGTCCGGATTGGAAATATCCGCTATTGATCGCATCCAGTGTAAATGTTGCCGCCAAAAATGCCTTGCTTTCCCGAACAATTTCCAGATGTTCTTTTTTCATCGAAGTACCGCGGCAGTCCTTGTAAGTATCTTCATCATAGCTCAGATTGTTTATCTTCACCATCCCCAGCTCCGGATACCCTGTTTCGTCATGCAGAGCTAGGTTTAAGGTTTCCAAAACTCCTTTGTCGATTGCGATCTTCCCTTGTTTTTTATTTGCTATTTCTACAATTTCCCTAATCGTTGCATCATTCTCTATTCCCAGCTCTTCCAGAGGCAAGTATAAAATCAGATTGTATACATTCTGCTGCAGCGCTTCTCTTGACACATCCTCCGGCATCTCCAAAAATGCGGTTTTTCCTGAACCCCGATGCGGCAGCTGTGGTGACAGTTTCTCCAAATATTCTCTCCTTGGTATCTGTCCTATGTTTTTGTTTGCCATCCCGATACCGTCAGAATCCATGTTTTCCTCTCTCTTTCCATTCATAATCAATCAAACTTCCG
>JBHAEV010000164.1:0-11860 GCA_041855735.1 Lachnospiraceae bacterium | reverse complement strand
TTTCAGACAAAATGTTAGACTACCATTACAAATAAAGGATTAATTTATCTATTTTATATAAAATACGAAAGGAGATTTATATGTTACTTATTGGAAACGGTAAATTAGTCACAAGAGATCCCTCTCAACCTTTTTTTGAGGACGGCGCGGTCGTACTGGACGAAAACAAAATCGTGGATGTCGGAAACCTGTCCGATCTAAAAAAGATTTATGCTGATGCCGAATTCATCGATGCGCATGGCGGAGTGATTATGCCGGCATTCATCAATGCACACGAACATATTTATTCGGCGATGGCAAGAGGATTGTCCATCGACGGATACAATCCGAACGGCTTCCTTGAGATTCTGGACGGAATGTGGTGGACCATTGACCGCAATCTTGACAATGAGAACACAAAGCTGTCGGCGCTTGCCACCTATATCGAATGCATCAAGAACGGCGTCACCACCATTTTCGATCATCATGCGAGTTTCGGCGACATTCCGGGTTCCCTCTTCGCAATTGCCGAGGCGGCAAAAGAGACCGGCATCCGCAGCTGTCTGTGCTATGAGATTTCCGACCGGGACGGCGAAGAAAAGATGCAGCAGGCAGTAAAAGAAAATGTGGATTTTGCCAAGGCTGCACTTGCCGACAAGTCCGGCATGCTTGCCGGTATGATGGGTATGCACGCCAGTTTCACCATATCCGACAAAACGATGGATTATGTAAGAAGCAGAAAACCGGCGGAAATCGGATATCACATCCATGTGGCGGAAGGGATTGAGGATCTTTACCTCTGTTTAAAAGAACATTCCAAGAGAGTCGTGGATCGATTGTATGACTGGGATGTGCTCGGCTCCAAGACATTGCTGGCGCATTGCATCTATGTCAATCCTCATGAGATCGACCTGATCAAACACACCGATACCATGGTGGTGCACAATCCGGAGTCCAATATGGGCAATGCCTGCGGCTGCCCTCCTACCATGGAGATCGTGCACAAAGGCATTGTAACCGGTCTCGGTACGGACGGATACACGCACGACATGCTGGAATCCTGGAAGGTTGCCAATGTATTGCACAAACACCATCTGGTAAATGCAAATGCCGCCTGGGGTGAAGTTCCGCAGATGCTGTTTGAACACAATGCAACCATTGCCGAACGTTATTTCGACACGAAACTCGGCGTGCTCAAAAAGGGCGCCGCTGCCGATGTGATCATCTCGGATTATATTCCGTCCACACCGATGCATGCCGGCAATATCAACGGACATATGCTCTTCGGAATGGTCGGTCGTTCCGTCATCACCACCGTCGGAAACGGAAAGGTATTGATGAAGGACAGAGAAATCAAGGTTCTTGATGAATCTTCAACACTTGCCAGGATTCGCGAAGGCGCCGCACGTTTGGCAAAGAAAATCAATAGCCGCTAAATAACTCACTTTTGTAACCATGTCCGGAAGGTCAGTCCGGATTTGCCGCAGAATTCAGACTTTTCATTCAAAGCTGCTGCGATTAGCTCGCCCAGTCCCTCAACTTCGGGATCCGCTCAATGGGCGAGAAACAAAAAACCTCCTGGAAACCCCGGGATATTACACACTATCTGGCGTCAGCCATTTCGTAAGGAGGAAATTATGAGTGACATTATGACCCCCATCCCTTTTGGGAAACTGATGAACCGAATGCTGGAAGAATACAGGCAGGGCGCCTGTTTCAGCATGAGAAAGTGCTACAAAGCCGATCCTGATAAAACCTTTTCCATTTTCGGAAAGAAGCTGGAAACCCAAATCGGACCGGCTGCCGGACCGAACAGCCAGTTGGCGCAAAACATTGTCGCATCCTATTATGGCGGCGCTCGTTTCTTCGAGTTGAAAACCGTTCAGAAAATGGATGGCCGCGAACTGGCGGAGTGCGTAAAGAAGCCGTGCATCAATGCCGAAGACGAGTGCTACAACTGCGAATGGTCCACCGAGCTGACCTGCAAACAGGCGGCGGATGAATACATCAAAGGCTGGTTTGCCTGCAAGGTCATCGCCAAAGAATGGGGACTCGGCGGTCAGGACGGATTTCAGTTTAATATTTCCGTCGGCTATGACCTTGCCGGGATCAAGACGGAAAAAGTCGACACTTTCATCGAAACCATGAAATATGCCAAAAACAGCGAAACATTCAAGGAATGTTACGGCTGGCTCAGGGATCATATTGAGCAATTCGAGAAATTTACATTGGAGGATTTGGAAGCCATCCAACCGGAGATTGTGAACTCCATTACCGTTTCCACATTGCACGGATGCCCTCCGCAGGAAATCGAAAGCATCGCGACCTATCTTCTCACCGAGAAGAGACTGCATACTTTCGTGAAATGCAATCCGACACTTCTCGACTATGAAGAAGCCAGAGCCGCATTGGACGAGATGGGGTATGACTATATTCAATTTACCGACTTCCATTTCAAGGATGACCTTCAATTCGAAGATGCCGTTCCGATGCTCACCCGATTGCAAAAACTCGGGGAAAGCCTGAATCTGGAATTCGGCGTAAAAATCACAAATACCTTCCCGGTGGATGTAAAGGCGGGCGAACTGCCGTCCGACGAGATGTACATGTCCGGTAAGTCCCTGTATCCGCTCTCCCTTCGGGTGGCAAAGAAATTATCCGATGCCTTTGACGGCAAGCTTCGGATCTCCTACTCCGGCGGATGCGACTATTTCAATATCGACAAAGTGATCGGCGCGGGAATCTGGCCGGTTACGGTGGCTACCACCATCCTGAAAACCGGCGGATATTCCAGGCTGATTCAGATGGCAAGGAAGCTGGAGGCATTGCCTGTGAAGTCGTGGGAAAAAGTGGATGTGAAAGAGGTCGGCAAATTGATCGAAGATGCCAAGACCGATTTGCATCACACAAAGCCGGTTAAGCACAATCCAAGCACCAAGTCCGATGTCGATGTGCCGCTTGTGGACTGCTACACCGCACCATGTTCGGACCGTTGCCCGATTCATCAGGACATTACCACCTACAACAAGCTGGTTTATGAAGGAAAACATGAGGAAGCGCTCGATGTCATACTGACAAAAAACCCTCTTCCGTTTATCACCGGCAATATCTGCAATCACAGCTGTCAAACCGCCTGTGCCAGAAATCACTATGAGTCTTCCGTGCAGATCCGCGAAAACAAGCTGATTGCGGCAAGACACGGTTTCGATGCCGTACTTTCCAAACAAAAACCGGGCGCACCAAACGGCAAGAAAGTCGCAATCGTCGGTGCCGGCCCTGCCGGTATTTCGGCAGCATACTTCCTCGGCAGGGGCGGCTGCGATGTCACCGTCTACGATGAGAACGAAGTTGCCGGCGGTGTTGTTTCCAATATTATCCCGTACTTCCGTTTGCCATCCGAAGAGATTCAATACGATGTGGATCTGGCGAAGGCAGTCGGTGCGAAGTTTGAACTCGGCAAGAGGGTGGATGACATCCGATCGCTCAAAGCGAATGTCGATGCCGTGGTTCTTGCCATCGGCGCCCACAAAGGCATGCCGCTGGATGTCAGGAACGCATCCCCTCTGAACGCGTTGGAATTCCTTGCGGATTATAACAGAACCAGGGGACATATGAACCTCGGGAAAAATGTCGTGGTCATCGGCGCCGGAAATACCGCCATGGACGTGGCAAGAGCCGCAAAGCGCTGCGACGATGTCGAAAATGTGTATCTTGTGTATCGTCGTACCAAAAAGTATATGCCTGCGGATGTACAGGAACTGGAAGAAGCACTGGAGGAAGGCGTTGAAATGCTTGAACTCCTTGCACCGGTTGAGATTGTCGATCGGGAACTTCTCTGTCATAAAATGGAACTTTCCGACTTCGATGCAAGCGGTCGTCGTTCCGTAAGAGAAACCGATGAAGTGGTGAAAGTTCCGTGCGATACCATCATCGCTTCCATCGGTGAGCAGGTTGAGGGCGAGTTCTATACCGCCAACGGCATCGAAGTGGATAAAAAAGGACGTCCCGTACTGAATGCCATGACCAACGAAACCGGTATAAAAGGTGTGTATGCCGCCGGTGACGGTGCATTCGGCGCCTCCGTTGCCGTCAATGCCATTGCGGATTCGATGAAGATTGCCGAGGCGATCCTGAATCAAAAGATCGGCGAAACACTGGTTGTGGATTCCAACGAATCCGAAGTCTATGAAATCAAAAAGAGTCTGGTTGACAAGCCGGGCAGGATGATTGCCGACAATCGCTGCCTGAAATGCGATTACATCTGCGAAAACTGTGTGGATGTCTGCCCAAATCGGGCGAACTTTGCTCTGAAAGTACCGGGTAGGGAAATGAATCAGATTATCCATGTGGACTATATGTGCAACGAGTGCGGCAACTGCACCACATTCTGTCCGTATAAATCCGCTCCGTACCTGGATAAATTTACATTGTTCGCAAATATGGAAGATATGCATGATTCCAAGAATGACGGATTTGTCTTTACTTCCGACAGCGGCGACGCGATTGTTCGTCTGGAAGGCAGGGAAATCGCATACAAAGTAGGAAGCGAAAACAGCGAAGTCTTCTTCCGGCTTGCGGAAATCGTGGATACGGTTTACAGAAATTACAATTACTTGTTATTATAATCAATTTGCATTACAAAACAGTTTTGTCTGTTTCGCTCCGATATCCGCATTCGTATTCGGAAGATTGAAGCAGGCGGATCGCAAGAAGCATCCGGACAGCCGGGTGCTTCTTGGCAAAAGGAGGAATATATGTTATGGATAAAAAACGGTACCATTGTCAGCCCGAGAGGCAGTCAGACCGGTGACATTTTTGTAGAAGATGAAAAAATCATAAAAATATTCGCGCCCGAACAGGAAACGGAAAGAGACGAATTTACAAAAAAATACGAAAAAGAGCTTCAAATGGAGGATGCATCCGGAAAACTGGTATTTCCGGGCTTCATTGACCCGCACACTCATTTCGAACTGCATGTGGCAGGCACCGTAACTTGCGATGACTTTGCATCCGGAACGAAAGCCGCCGTCAGCGGCGGCACAACCTCCATCATCGATTTCGGCACGCAGTACCATGGGGAAACTCTCCGGGAGAGCATGGAAAACTGGCATAAAAAGGCGAGCGTGGGTTGCTCCTGTGACTACGGCTTTCACATGTCCGTCAGTGAATGGAACGAGGAAGCAAGCAAACAGTGTCAAGATATGATGGATGAAGGATTGACCACTTTCAAGATCTACACCACCTATGATGTCATGCTGGAAGACCGGGCATTGTTCGAGGTGCTTGCCCGATTGAAGGAAGTCGGCGGAATCACCGGTGTCCACTGCGAAAATCACGGCATGATTCAAAGTTTGAGGGAACAATATTCCGATATGGAAAATATTGCCAAAGTTTCCTCCCACTATAAGACCCGACCGGCACTCGCCGAGGCGGAAGCCATCAATCGGCTTTTGTATTTTTCGGAAAAAGTGGATTGGCCGTTCATCAATGTCCACCTGACCTGTGCCGAGGGACTGGAGGAAATCCGTGCCGCCAGAAAACGCGGTGTAAAGGTTTTTGCGGAAACCTGCCCGCAATATCTGACCATGACACAGGATTTGTATGAGCTTCCGGGATTCGAGGGTGCCAAGTATGTGATCGCGCCGCCGCTCCGCACTCAAAAAGATGTGGACGAACTTTGGAAAGCCCTGGCAGACGGCGAGATCCAAACCGTGGCAACCGATCACTGTTCTTTCACCACCGAGCAGAAAAAGCTGGGCAAAGAGGATTTTCGCAAAATTCCGGGCGGAATGCCGGGGGTGGAGAATCGTGCGGAACTGATTTTCTCGGAGGGCGTAAACAAGGGACGCATTACAAAGGAACAGTTCTGTGCCTTGCTGAGTGAAAACATCTCCCGAATCTACGGTTTGTACCCGAAAAAGGGCATCCTGGCGGAGGGGTCCGATGCGGACATCGTGATATTGGATCCGAATCGGGAAAAAACGCTGAGTGTCAAAAACCAGGTCAGCAAGTCCGACTACTGCCCGCATGAAGGTCGTGTTGTCAAAGGCGTGGTGGAAAAGGTGTATTTGAGAGGAGAACTTGTTGCAAAAGACGGCAAAGTGGTCAGGGAGAACCGAGGAGTCTTTCTGAAACGTGGGAAGTTTCAGGACATCCTTTGATGTATAAAAAAGAGTTGCGTCGGAAAAGCTCCGATACAACTCTTTTTCATTTTGCCGCTGTAAGCGCTACGCTTTCACCGGCTTTGCCTTTCGATAGAATGTATCATCCAGCGGCAGCTTCGTACGGAATTTGCCGTCCAATGCGTAATATGCGCCCGCAATGGCAGGGGCTTCCGGAATCGATGCAATCTCACCGATGCCCTTGGCGCCGTATGCAAACGGAAGCAGTGTCTCCCTCTCCACATAAATGGCATGTATCTTCGGAATCTTGTCCGCCCGGAACAGTCCGAGCGTTCCGTATTTCACCTGCGGAACACAGTCCACAAGCGGAAAATCCTCCGTCAGCGCATATCCCATGCTCATCAGCACACCGCCCTCAATCTGTCCCTGAATCGAGATCGGATTCACCACCTTGCCGGAATCATGTGCCGCATAAATATCCGTAACCTCGCCTTTTTCGTCCAGCAAAACAACGCATGCCGCAAATCCGTATGCCACATGGCTCTTCGGATTCGGCACATCCGCTCCCAGTTTATCCGTCGGCTCGAAGAATTCATAGTAATACTCCTTGCCTTCCAGCTTTGTCAAATCGTTGTCGACCTTCTCCAGATCCTCTTTCAGCATGGCGGCAACCCCTCTGACCGCCTCACCGGTAATCAGCGTCTGTCTGGAGCCGGAGGTCGTTCCGGAATCCGGCTTGTTCTCCGTCCCGCCTTTTCCTCGTCTTACCTTTGACAATGGCAGACCGGTCGCCGAAATCAGCATTTGAACGAACACGGTTTCACATCCCTGGCCGATGTCCGATGCGGAGCTGTAAAGCACCGCCGTACCGTCTTCCACAACGATTTTCGCACGGCCCTTGTCCGGCAAACCGACACCCACGCCGGCATTCTTCATCGCACAGGCGATTCCCGCACGGTCTTTGTTTTTCTCATACACATCTTTTACGGCAAGCAGACACTCCGTCAAAGCCGTGGACTCATCCGCAATCTGCCCGTTCGGAAGCGCTTCTCCCGGTACGATCGCATTTCGATAGCGAATTTCCCATGGAGAAATGCCCACCATCTCCGCCAGTTTGTTGATCACCATCTCCAGTGCAAACTCGGACTGACACACGCCGAAACCGCGAAATGCTCCGGCGGGCGGATTGTTGGTATAATACCCGAAACCACGAATATCGGTGTTCTGATAGCGATACGGACCGACCGAATGCGTACAGGCTCTTTCCAGAACCGGGCCGCAAAGCGAAGCATATGCGCCGGTATCCAGATTGATTTCGCAGTCCAGACCGGTAAAGATTCCGTTTTCATCACAGCCGAGCGTAAATGTTCCCTCCATGGCATGACGTTTCGGGTGAAAATGGATGGATTCCTGACGTGTAAAACGGTATTTCACCGGGCGATTGTATTTGAGGGCACAAAGCACCGCCAGATGCTGACAGCTCACATCCTCCTTGCCGCCGAATCCGCCGCCGATCAGTTTGTTCTCCACCACGATTCTGCTTTGTTCCCAGCCGAGCATGATGGCGATTTCATGGCGCGTGTCATATTCTCCCTGATCGGAGGTATACACTTTTACGCCATCCTTATACGGAAATGCAATCGCGCACTCCGGCTCCATAAAGGCATGTTCCGTAAACGGTGTGGAAAAGCTTTCGGTAAACACGTACCTGGAGTTCGCCAAAGCCGCCTTTGCATCCCCTCGGGTTACATGACGCTTCTGGCAAAGATTGCCGTTCGGGTGGATAGCCGGCGCATTTTCGGCTCTGGCTTCGTAGATGTTTCGCACCGGCTCCAGCACCTCATATTCGATTTCCACCAGTTTTTTTGCTTCCTGCACAATTTCGAACGTTTCCCCCACCACAAGGCAGATCGCATCTCCGATGCATCGGGTGATATCGCCCTTTGCAATCATGACATCCCAGTCCTGCTGAATATGCCCGACCTTATTGTTCGGGACATCCTCCGCCGTCAATACGCCCAAAACACCCGGATACTCCAATGCCTTGGAAAAATCGATGTCCACAATTCTGGCTCTCGGATGCTTGGTGCGAACCGCCGAAGTAAAGACCATGTTCTCCAGAACGATATCGTCCACATACTCTCCGGTTCCCAACACCTTTTCACGAACATCCACCCGAAATGCGGAATCGCCCACATTGTAACCGTCTTTTCCGAACTCGAAATCCGCGTCGATCTTTTCTTCTCCCCGCAGGATTTTTGCCGACAGTGCAATCCCCTCGATGATTTTTTTATAACCGGTACAGCGACAAATGTTTCCGCGAATCGCTTTCTTGATATCCCCTTCCGTCGGATTCGGATTTACATCAATCAACGCCTTTGCGGACATCACCATCCCCGGAATGCAGAAACCGCATTGTACCGCGCCCACTTTTCCGAAGGCATATACAAAGGTCTCTCTCTCTCTTTCACTGAGTCCTTCCAATGTGACAATCTTTTTCCCGACCGCCTTGCTCGTCTTCATGACGCAGGATCGAAACGCCTTATTGTCAATGATGATGGTACAGGCACCGCATGCCCCCTCACTGCATCCGTCTTTCACCGAAGTCAATCGCAAATCATCCCGCAGAAACCGGAGCAGGGGTTTGTCCAGATCCGTTTCGATGATTTTCCCGTTTATATCCAATTGATACAGCTGATTACTCATTCGTTTTCCTCTCTCTTTAAAAAATATTCAGAGCAATCAGATATTGCGTTTGATTGCTCTGCAAAGGAATCTTATTCCATACCCAATCTTTTTTTCATGGTCTTTTCCACTGCTCTCAGAATATTCTCATATCCGGTACATCTGCAAAGATGCCCCGAAAGCATCTTACGCAGTTCCCCATGCGTATAGAATTTGCCGCTGTTTAAAATCTCCACCGCACTCATGATGAAGCCCGGTGTACAAAAACCGCATTGCACCGCCGTTTCGTCAATAAACGCCTGCTGAATGTCCGAAATCTCCCCATTCGGTCCGGCAAGCCCCTCCAGGGTGGTGATGCTCTTTCCTTCCGCCCAGATTGCAAGATAAATGCAGGAGTTGAACACTTCCCCGTCAATGATGACATTGCAGGCACCGCATTCGCCGACTTCGCAGCCTTTTTTAACCGAAGTCAGCCGGTAATCGTTTCGAAGCATATCGGTCAGCGATGCGCGGACATCCACCATTTTCTCCGTTTTCTTCCCGTTTATGGTACAGGTTACCAGTTTATAATTTCCTCCGATCATCTGACATGCCCTCCCGAATACTCTACAGACTTCTCCAAACATCTCTGTGCCATCACCACACCGATGTGAGAACGGAACGCCTTACTTGCCCTCCATGAATCTCTCGGCCGGATGTCATCCAGCACCTTGTTTGAAAACTCGGAAATATTTTCCGCATTCACTTCCCTGCCTTTTATAAAGTTCTCGGCACTCGGCACTCTCATCGGAATCGGTCCCGCAACCCCGTATGCAATCCGGACATCCTCAAATCGCTTCTTGTCCTCCGACAGCTTTACATTTACGGAGCACCCCGTTGTCGCAATATCCAGCGCCTCCCTCATCGCATATTTGATATAGTGACCGACATATCCCTCGTAGGCTTTCTTCGGAATCAGAATCGCCGTCTGAATTTCTCCCGGTTTCAGATCCACCTTGCCGGCAGACAAATAGAACTCGCTGATCGGAATGATTCGCTTGCCTTTTACGCCGAGAATCTCGACCATGGCATCCCATGCAAACAATGTGGATGCCGAATCCGCCGAGGTTACGCCATTGCAGGTGTTTCCGCCGATGGTTCCGATGTTGCGGATCTGCGGACCGCCCACCTGGTCAACCGCCACTCCCAGTACATTGATATATTTTTGAATCAGATCATTCTTTGTAATATGGGAAAAGCTGGTCAGAGAACCGATTCGAATCGTCCCTTGTGCATCCATGGAAATTCCTCGAAGTTCATCCAGCATGTAAATACTCACAAGCTCCTTGCCCGCTCTCTTTCCCTCCCGGATTTGAACCAGAACATCACTGCCTCCGGCAATGACTTCGGAACCGGGATGCTCCAGCAACAATTTGCATGCATCCGACGGGTCTTTCGCCTCATATATCGCTTTGATATCATACATAATCTTTCTCCTCTACTTCAGCAAACCTTCACGGTCGAAATATTCAAATACCTTTTGCGGTCGAATCGGCAATTCATTGATACCGACTCCCGTACATTGCAGCACCGCATTTCGAATTGCCGGCGCGGCAGCCAGTACCGGCGGCTCGCCGAGCGCCTTTGTTCCGAACGGACTGGTCGGTTCAAAATTCTCCAGGAACGCCACTTCCAGACGCGGGTGATCCAAAACTGTGGACAATTTGTAATCCAGGAAATTGTTGTTTAAAAATCTTCCCGATTTTTTGTCCATCATCTCGATTTCGGAGAGCGCAAACCCGATGCCCATGCTCTGTCCGCCGTGAACCTGCGCCTCGGCGAGTGCCGGATTCACGAGCTTGCCGCAGTCGTGAACATTGATGAGTCGTTTCAGTTTCACCGTACACATCGGAATATCCACTTCCACTTCCGCAAATCCTGCGGAAAACGAATAGGCATTGGTTTTGATTTGAGCGGTTTCTTCCGATGCGATGTGTACACTGTGGCTGAGCGAATACAGTGCCGTCACGGCGAGCTCCGCCAGGCTGATCAGTTCTTTGCCGTCCGTAGTCCGGATGATCGCATTGTTCTTAATGTCCGTGATGCTCGGCGGCATATTGGTCAATTCGTATGCATAATCCAGTATTTTTCTCTTAAACTCCGCTCCCGCCTTGGAAATGGAGAAACTTGCCACAAATGTCTGGCGGGAAGCATATGCCGCCGTACCGAACGGGGTCACATCGGTATCCTGAGCCGACACGATGTGAATCTTGTCCATCGTCACACCGATGACATCCGCCGCCATTTGGGAAAATGCGGTATCCGCGCCCTGACCGATTTCCGTCTCTCCCAATTGCACCTGAACCGAACCGTCCTGATTCAAAACCATACGACAGGCGGAACTCTCCAAGGAGATCGGCCATACGCTGGTGTTGTACCAACAGCATGCCAGACCGATGCCTCTTCGAATCGGACCGGTTTGTCCGGCGAATTCCTTCACTTTTTCATCGTATCCGATCATCTCCTTCGCCTTTAACATGCATTGGCGGAAGGAATCGAAATAATTGACATTTTTGGAAAATGCATCCGTATAGTCCTTCTGCATCAGGTTTTTCATACGAAACTCGACCGGATCCATCCCCAAAACTTTACAAATATCGTCAACATGACTTTCCATTCCGAACGTGATCTGCGGCATTCCGTATCCTCGCATGGCTCCGCAGACCGGACGATTCGTAAACACGGTGTATCCGTCCGCCTCGATGTGTTCACAAGGGTAAACCTGCGGAAATGCTCCGAGAGCCTTGGCACAGATCGAGTGCCCGTGGGATGCATAAGCGCCGTTGTTCGCATAATTCACCAGCTTTCTGGCAACAAATGTTCCATCCTTTCTGAGATAGGATGTAATCTTCATCAGAAACGGATGGCGGTTTCTGGTATTTACAAAGGTTTCTTCCCTGGAGGTATCCAGTTTCACTGCATGTCCGTTCACCTTTTGGGACAGATAGGCAACCAATGGCTCATAAAGCGCGTCCTGTTTGTTTCCGAAACCGCCTCCGATGTACGGCTTGATCAGACGAATCCTGCCCCAATCC
>JBHAEV010000163.1:0-15473 GCA_041855735.1 Lachnospiraceae bacterium | reverse complement strand
CGTCATATGCGGCCTTTCCGTGCAGTTTAATGTACAATTCCTTGTCAAACTCCGCATATGCCTCTTCGCCGAATTTCTCAATATACTCTTCGGTAATCGGACGGCCCGATGCGCCGATCAGATTCATTCTGGTCATACCATTGTTACCCATCGCGGTATGAAGCGGATGATCCAGCGCCTGCATATCCATTGCCACACATTTTACTTTATGCTTTGCAAACCACTTTCCCGCCTCGATGCCGGTACCGCAGGAGTAGTGGTAATAGTCTTTGCTGTCGTCAAACTCACGATGCATCCCGGTATTCAGACACACCACCATGCCTTCCAGTTCTTCCGGTTTGATATTCGCTCTCCTGCAGGCATCTTCCAGATGCTTTGGTAAAATCAGTCCCCACTTCTCCACCTTGATTTCCAGGCAAACGGCATCTCCGGTGTAGGCATCCACCGGCATCTCATGCGTGTATCTTGCTCTCCTGCCGTCAAACTCCTTTTCCATAACATGACGCGGCGCGTCACAATGCGTGCCGGTATGCATGGTACATCCCACATACTGTGTCAATACGCCGCCCTTTGCCAGACCGTGCTTGCTGTCGATCACCGGCTTGTCAAAATACGGCCATCTCGGAATATCCGCACTGAACGGATGTGTCAAATCGATAAATACTTTCTTTCCCATCGCTATCCTCCATATATGTTTTTTTGTTCTTTGCACAAAAGAGCATCGCCTGTTTTCAAAATCGCTCAGTTCGCCCAGTATCCGCCGTCCACGGCAATGTTTGCACCGGTCATAAAATCGCTTGCACTTGACGCAAGGAATATGCAAGGTCCCACAAAATCCTCCGGCTCGCCGAGCCTTCCGATCGGAAGTCTTTTTAAAAAGTTCTGATACACCTGGCTTTCGGGATCAAACATCCACTCCGTCAGATCGGAGCGAAATACCGTCGGATTGACGGTGTTGACATTGATCTTGTATTTTGCACTCCACTCACAGGCAAGCGATTGCGCCATCAGGTCGATGCCGCCCTTTGCGGTGCAGTAACCGGTATAGTTCGCCATCCCCATTTTGGATCTTGCGGAGGAGACCATGATCACCTTGCCGCCCTTCCCCTGTGCGATCATCTTTTCGCCGACATATTTGCAGAAGAGCCATGTGCCCTGTACATCGGAATCCATGATCTGCTTCCATGTTTCAAGACTCTGTTCCACAATCGGCTGCGGTTTATTGTAACCCGCCGCAGTCACCAAAACATGGATTTCACCGAATGCCTTGACGGTGTCATCCACGACCTTGATCACATCCGCTTCCACCGCCGGATCTCCCGCAGAATACGCCGCCTCAATGCCGTTCTCCTTCAATTCCTCCACGAGCGCCTTACAGGTATCGTCCTTGCGTCCGGTTACCATCACCTTCATTCCGGCAAAACCGTAGCCGAAGCAGATCGCCCTTCCGAATGCACCGGTCGCACCGGTAATCAGTGCAACCTTATCATTTACATCAAACAGATTTTCCACAAATTGCTGATTTACCATATTCCCTCCTTATCTGTTTCTTCATAGCCTTTTCCGATATTGCATTCCTGCACCCGGTCTGATCCGATTCCGGATTATTACATTCCTGCACCCGGTCTGACCCTATTCCGGATAATTGATAATCACCAGCATGGTTGCCGGAGAGTTGGACTCATTGATGAGATGCCTGCCCTCAAACGGAGCGAATGAAATGCTTTCGTTCTTATGAATGACATACTTGTTCCCCTCTTTGTCCGTAACCGTCATCTCTCCCTCAAGGACGAAGTACACCTTTTCCAGCGGATTGTCCTCGTACGCATACTCCGCACCGCCTCCCGGCAGGAAGGTGGACAATCCCATCCAGAACTTCTGCGCACCGGTTTCCTCTTTTCCGTGAATCCGCATCGCGGTCATTTTAAAATGCCCCGGTGCATCATATGCTTTCAATTCTTCCAATGTTCTCTTTACCATGACTGTCATCCTTTCATTATTATGTTTCTTATTTAAATGCCTGTATCAGCCGTAGCACGTTAATCGAATGTTTTGCTCACGATCAACTGCTTCAGCAGTTTCTTATAAAATGCGTCGAGTATCTGTGCCTTTTTCTCTTCGGGATATTCAAAGAATCCTTCTCCGGACTTGATGCCGAACTTCCCCTGCTTTACTTTTTCACGAAGCATCGGACTTGCCTGCCTGCTTGCGTCCATCACCGCCAAAAGATTGTCGCCCACCGTACACCAGATATCCAGACCGCCGAAATCCGCCACCTCAAGCTGTCCGGTGGTGGCATACCGAAATGCCGGACCGTATTTGAGCGCCGTGTCGATGTCCTTTGCCTCCCCGGCTCCCATCTCCATCAGTGAAAATACCTCTCTGGCTATGGCCTGCTGAATGCGATTCGCCAAAAGCCCCGGAATGTCCTTCAAGACTTTGGCAGGACGTTTTTCAATGCTCCGGTAAAGCTGTTCCACATCTCGATACGTCGCTTCGTCCATATTTCCGAAATAGGAAAGCTCCACCAGAGGAATCAGATACGGCGGATTGTACCAATGACAGACCATGGTTCTCTTTTTGTCGTCCGCACCCATGTACTCTGTCAGCACGGAGAACGGAATGCTGGAGGTATTGCTGGCAAACACCGCCGTTTTTTTGCAGTATTCGCTCAGCTTGGCAAACAATTCCTGTTTCAATTTCGGAACTTCCGGAATCGCCTCGATCACATAATCGGCTTCTTTCACCGCCTCTTTCAGATCCGCATGCAAAGTGATATTTTGCAGGCTTTCATGGATCTTGCTCTCTTCGATATACTTCTCCTTTGCAAGAAAATAAAGCTGGTTCCGTATTTTTTCCATACAGCTTTGCCTTACCTGCTCAAAGCTCTCATACAATGCCACCGGATAACCGTACAGCGCAAAACATCCCGCAATCGAATGTCCCATGGTACCCGCTCCGATGACCGCAATCGTTTTTATCATGCCGTCACTCTCCTTTTATCCAAGATGCGATATACGACGGAAAGAATCAAACCGAAAACGGCAAGCATTATCGCCAGAAAAAATGCCGGTTGATAGTTTCCGGTTCTGCTATGCACATCACTGATCAGGGCAGGTCCGAGATAGCCGCCCAGTGCAAAACCGATAAACATAATTCCGTAGTTCACGCTATTGTTTTTTTGCCCGAAACGATCCGCGGTAAATCCCGGAAATACTCCCATAAACGCGCCGAAGCAGATACCCACAACCGAAATTCCGATGTAAAATCGCAATACACTGCCATATTTTGCCCCGAGCAGAAGAATCAATCCGAAGATTCCGAGAATCAGCATCAGAGTCAGGGTGTTGATGCGTCCGATTTTGTCGGAAATATAACCTGCCGCCACACGCCCCGCCGCATTGAACAATGCCAATACGGACACGGCAATCGTGGCCGCCTCCACCGACAGACCGATCATTCTCTGCGCAATCGGAGACGCCTGGGAGATGGTCATAAGTCCGAATGTCGCTCCGCTTGTCAGCATCAGAATCATCACATAACAGGCCGGATCACGAAGCATTTCTTTCCAGTTTTTGTCTGCAAACACATCGGTTGAAACCGCGCCTTTTGTTGCATTCAAATTCCGCTCGTCTGCCGTCCGCCCGCCTTTTTCCTCCATTCCGACCGGCACAAAGTCGGCAGGGCATTTTTCAATCAGCATCGCGCATGCGCAGACAATGACGGCAAATGTTAAACCCAGTACACGAAATGCGCCGAGAACTCCGATGCTTTGAATCAGTTTTCCCGCAATCGGCGGGATCAGCACGGAACTGATTCCGTACGAAGCCGTCGCAATCCCGCCGATCAGCCCCCGTTTGTCCGGAAAGAATTTCACGGAATTGCTGACGGTACAGCCGTAGACCAGACCCATCCCGAGACCGCATCCCAGTCCGTATCCCAGAATCAGACCCGGAATGCCTTTTGCAAATCCGCTCAAAAGCATACCCCCTCCGAACAAGAGTCCGCCCGTAAAAATCACCCATTTCGGCCCCAGTCTGTCGTTTACAAATCCGCCCGAAATCAATGTGATCGGTCCGACGGAATTGGCAACCATAAATACGACGGAGAGACTGGCAGCCGTCAGATCCCCTCCTCCCTGGCTGTTCAAATATCTTGCCATGGGAGTGGCAAACACGCTCCAACCGTACAGGGATCCGATGCATAGATTGATAAAGCAGCTTGCGGCAAGAATCCACCACCGTTTTTTCGTCAAACGTTCTCTCTCGCTCATCTACTTTTCCCAAGGAAAGCCGTCCCAGATACGCACGCCGGTATAGGTTTTCAGCTCCTCTTCCCCGTTCAGTACACGAATGGCGCCGGCAGCCATCGCTTCCATCTCAAATTCGCCCGGATATGCGCTCACCGGTGCGATAAAACTGCAGGCTTCGGTAATCTGAGCCACCAGATCCTTGTTATGTACCATCCCTCCGCCGAGCAAAATGCCGTCCACCTTACCCTTGAGAACAACCGCCATCGCTCCGATCTCTTTTTGAATCTGGTAAATCATCGTATTCCACAGCATCCATGCCTGCTCATCTCCTGCGGATGCCCGATTGCTCAACTCCAAAGCGTCCGAGATTCCGGCATGATGCACGAAACCTCCCGCCGTGGTGCAGAGCTTTTTCATCTCGTCAATGCTTTTATGATTCGTTTCCATGTAGTTCAGTACATTCATCACACCCACGCCGCCGCATCGAGTCGGCGCCATCGGCCCCTCTCCGCCTACCACATCGCAGCCGTCAATCATCCTGCCCTTTCGGTGTGCGGAAACGGAAATGCCTCCTCCGATATGGCAAACCACAAAATTGCAGTCCTCGTATTTTTTGTTCAGGACGGTTTTGCAGTGATGGATTGCCGTTTCTTTTAAATTCAGCGCATGCAGATGCGAAATCCGATAAACTCCCTTCACTCCCGTCAATCTGGCAAGATCCTGATATTCGTCCACATCCGGCGGATTTACCACCATGGCTTTGGCACCGTATTCCCCGGCGAATGCATCCGCAAGCTGGGAGCCGAGGGTGGCCGGATGAATGATTCCGTTTGCACAATTTTTCGCATGGTCAAGCAGCACCTCATTGATGTCGTACACTCCGCCTTCCACCGCTAAAAGTCCGCCGCCGCGACCCACAAATACGTCCACTTTCGAGAGGTCGATTCCCGCTTCTTTCAGAAGATTCAAAATGGTTTCTTTACGATATGCAAGCTGATTGGACATATGTCCAAGTTTTTCGAGTTCCCCGGCATCATGGGAAACATTTTTGCTGAAAAGACATGTTTCATTTTGAAACAAGGCAATTTTGGTGGATGTGGATCCCGGATTAATTGCCAAAATATGATATTCTTTCATTCTTCACTCCTTATTCATCCCGTAAACAAGCACGGATCATGCATCGATTGTCCGCCGTCCATGGCATTTCCTGCAAGCCGCACGGGAACACATACTATGGATTGCCCTTTAGTCCTGCCGCTCTTACCGCGCTGATAATCATATTTCCTTTTAACTCCGACACCGGCGCTCCTCTGGAACAATCGCAGACAATTTTGTTAAAGCCGAGCAGCATCGGACCGTACGCATCCGCCTTGCCGAAAGTCTGAATCAGTTTCACTCCGATATTTCCCACATTCAGATCCGGCCAGATTATGACATTTGCCCTGCCGGCAACCTTGCTTTCTCCCTTTACCTTTTTTGCCGCAACATCCGGCTTGATTGCCGCATCCAGTTGGAATTCTCCTTCAATATACAGATCCGGTCGTCGCTCATTGGCGATTTTCACCGCATTCACCACCTTGTCGATCAGCTCCCCCTGACCGCTTCCGAGTGTCGAATACGAAACCATGGCGCATCTGGGCTCCCAGTCCAGCAAGTCTCTGACCGTATCGCAGGCGGAAATCGCAATTCCCGCCAGCTGCTCTGCATCCGGATTCGCACAAACCGCACTGTCACCGATGGCAAGAAGGGAACCTTCGCTTCCCTCAAAGCCCGGGATATCGCAGAGTCCGATGCTGGAAATGGTGTCCAGACCTTCTTTCAGACCGATGATCATCTGCCCGGCAAGAAGCACCTCCTCCGTCGTATAATCGATTCCCGCAAATACGGCATCCGCCTCACCCGTTGCAAGCATCACCATGCAAAAGTGCAGGGCATCCTGCATGCGGCGATTCAATGCCTTTTCCCGAAGTATGGTATCCGGAAGCGCCACATAGTCCGCAATGAGTTTTTGTCGGTACGCTTCGTCCGCAAGATCCGCATATACGAATACCCCGGCATCATATCCCCTTTCTCCGGTAAGATTTCGCAGACTCGCGACATCTCCGGCCAGAACCGGAATGATGTATCCGTCTTTTCCCGCTTCATAGGCGGCCTGCATGATTTTCTCATTGTTTCCCTCGGGAAATACCACTCTCTGCGGATTGTGCTTCGCCTTTTCATAAATTCTGTCCAATATGTTCATATGTACTCCCGTTCTTACATTTCCGCTTCAATCAGATTGACAAAGTCGCCGACGGTCGCACATGCGCCCGCATCCGAAAGCATCAGTGCCACATCCAATTCATTCTCCACTTCCGCCACCAGACCTACCATCTGAACGGACGCACCGCCCAGATCGTTTTTAAACCGGGTGTCCAAACTCAATTTGCCGACATCCGTCTTAAATGCGATGGAAACCATCTCCAAAACCTTGCTTTCCAGTTCCTGTCTGTCCACTGTTTTCTTCCTCCTATTCTTCCACCAAATCAAATACCACGGTTTTATAACCTGCTTCTCTCTCAAAAATAGCCGCACGCACTTTTACCGGCAATTTTGCCGCAATCTCATCCCTGTTCTTCTTACTGATTCCGCGAACAACCGCATTGAATCTGGAGCCTTCTTCCAGTTCCACTTCTCCGTATGCAAATTTTCCGAGTTTCCGGTACTCCGGCTTTGTGGAAAGCGCCGCCGGCAATACGATGGAATGAAGCCTTGCCTTTTTGCTGATTTCCACCCATTCGGTCTCGTAGTTTCCGCATTCGTTGCAGGCATATACCGGAGGAAATTCAACCGCATTGCAGCATTTACACTTGCGGCCGAGAATCTTTCCGTCCTCCAAACCCAAATAAAATGTTTCCACAATTTTCTCCAATTTGATCGCCATGATTTCCTCCTATTTTTCCACGGTTTTCAACAGTACTGCCGCCACATTCTGCGCTCCGCCGTAACCTCTTAACATTGCCGTTTTCGGCAGTTTTTTCACCTGACGCTCACCGCATTCGCCCCACATTTGCTTGCATGCCTCATAAACATCCGCAAGTCCGGATGCCGCATGTGCATGACCGAAGGATGTCCTTCCGCCATTGGAGTTGATCGGCTTGTCGCCGTCCCATGCGGTGCGTCCGTCACAAATGTATTTCCAGCCTTCACCGAACGGCAAATATCCCGCTATTTCCGCCGCCACCAGATGCGAGGTGATGATAAAGTCGTTGGCAAAGAAAATGTCCAGATCTTCTCCGGTGAAACCGGTCGCCTCATACACCTGACGAATCGCTTCCTCCGTTGCTCTGACCTCAAAATGCGGTGTACTTGCCTCACACGCCGCACTGCCCACCGCCAAAACTTCAATCGGCCGATGTTTTAAATTCGGAGCGATCTTGTCAATCATATCGGTGGCGCATACAATCACCGCCGCGGCACCGTCACATTTGAGTTCCAAACCGCCTGCACGCAGGAAATCACCCATGCGGGGATTGTACGCGGAATTCATATACTCATTCAGACTCATACCCGCTTCCTCCGCCAGTTCTTCGTAAGTTTTCCGGGCTATGGCGAGCGGATTCACGGATGCATTCCTGCGATTGTTGACACACATCGCATTGAGCGTATCATTCATCTGCTCTGCGGTAATGCCCCGGGTACGCACATACCATTCTGCCGCGTCGTCGTAGATCAATTCCTGCCCCGCCATCAAAGCCCGGGTATAGGTTCTGTCATAGAGCCATGAGGTGGTTTTCAAGAATTTATCCATCGCCATCTTCTCTCTTTTATACGGATGCTTCGGCTCTTCCACACTGTTTGCCGGAAACGGAACGCTGTCTCCGAATTCCACCGCCCCCGACAACACACAATTGTATTTCCCGGACGCCACCGCATTCACCGCCTGCTCGATTGCCAGATAGCCGGTACAGCAGGCCTCGGAATGGTGAATGGAGCCCTTTCCTTTCATACCGAACCAGTTCGCGATCTGTACATTCGGCGTGAGATAGTTGGAGCCGTTTAAGGGACTCGCCTGTCCGTGGAAATAAAAATCCACATCTCTCGGGTTTACTCCGGCATCTTCCATCGCTTTCAATGCGGCATAACCGAACATCTCCCCTTCGGTCAATCCGTCGGTTTTCGGATCGTCCATGGTGTACATAAACGGTGTACAACCCACACCGATAATGGATACACTGCGATTGTATTTTCCCAATGAACTCATATTCTTGTTCCTTTCTGCTTCGTTTCCGGTTCAAATTGCTCCATCCGGTTTTTGAACCCGTTTTTTGAACCCGATTATTCAATTCGTTTTTTCAGCATCACTTTGCCGTACAAGGAATCGGTTTCTTCGGTGTACGCGGTTTCTTCAGCCCTGCCGTCACGATGGCATCCTCATCACAGGCTTCCATGCATTTTCCGCATTGCGTGCATTCATCCTGGTCAATAATGTGTACAAATTTCTTTTTGCCGATAATCGCATCGTCATCGCAAACATCCGCACAGTCCGTACATCCGGTGCATAAATCCGGCAAAATATGATAGGTCATAAACTTTCTGCAAACTCCGGTTCGGCATGCTTTTTTCGATATATGCTCCATAAACTCCTCTTTGTGGTTGTCCATCGCATACATCACCGTCGCACCCAAATCCTCACCGATTTCACAAAGGGATTGTGACTGCATCATCAAAGACAGAGCGCGCATCTGGTCAAAATCCGTGCTTTTGCCTCTTTTTTCCGCAATATCAAACAGCGCCATCTCCAGCTGCGTCACTCCCTCGTAGCCGAACACGCATTTCCCGCATTTTTTGCAATCATTCTCCTTCACTTCCTGAAGAAGAAGACTTACCATACATTCATCCTTTGCCCGGTTCATTATTCTCTTCGCTATATTCATGGACCGCCTCCTAGTACTCATTCCAAAGTTTCGGTTTGGAAATCTGTAATCGCAGGTCGCATTGCAGACAACGGCCGGCTTCTTCCACAGCTTCTTCATCGGAAAGCGCTTCCTCCACAAGCTCGAAGTCTCGGACTCTCTCATCGGCGCTTCGCACATTCGCAGAGATTCTCTTTTTATGCAAAGTGCCGTCCGCCTTGCCGAGATATCCGCTCGGTTTCTCAAAATCCAATAATACTTCTTCAATCTCACCGTCACCGCCGAGATACAAATCCATCTGAACGGCGGATCTTCTTCCCTGAGCAATGGCCTCAATCACCGATTTCGTCCCGGTTACCACATCCCCTGCGGCATATACGCCGTCCACACTTGTTCTGTTTTCCTTATTCACCGTAATATACAAACCCCGGTTCAAATCCAGTCCCATGTCCAAAGTGGAACCCGGTTTTTGCCCGACCGCAAAAATAACCTGCGAAACCGGTATCACACGTTTCGTATTCTCCTTTAATTCGATGATTGCCTTGCGGTTTTCATCGAAGCAGAACTTCTCCACTTCCTGCACTTCCACGCCTTCCACTGCGGTGTCTCCGATAATTCGCAAAAAGGAATGACCGGACAGCAAGATGATTCCCTCTTCCTCTCCCTCATGAATCTCCTCTTCGGTCGCGAGCATCTTCTCCCCGGATTCCAAACATGCCACATACACATTTTTCACGCCGAGGCGTCTTGCCGTTCTTGCACAGTCATAAGCGACATTTCCGCCGCCAAGCACCATTACGCTGTCTCCGAGCTTCTGAGCATTTCCCTCCCGCACCTCTTTCAGAAAATCGGAATTCAATAAGACACCGTCCAGAGTATTGCCTTCCAACGGCAACCGTATGCCCGCATCGGTACCCGTCGCCACCAGGACGGAGTCAAATCCCTCGTTCAAAAGACAGTTCGGAATCTTTCCCGGGGAATTCGTTTCAATGGTAAAGCCTGCCTCCAGCATGATTGCGATCTCGCGATCCAATACCTCATCCGGCAGACGATAGGCAGGAATGCCGTAGCGGCATTGACCGCCCGCTTTTGCATTTTTCTCAAACACGGTTACCGCATGACCCTTTTTCGCCAGATAATATGCCGCCGTCAACCCGGCAGGACCGGCACCGATTACCGCCACGCGCTTGCCCGTAGGCTCTTCTTTTCTCGCTCTTTGCTTCCATACACCCGTGTCATGACGCGCCGCCGTTCTTTTCAGACGGCAAACACTCAGCTCCGTCTTCAGACCGCTCCTTCGGCATTCGCTCTCGCACGCGTGATTGCAAATGCTGCCTAGGGTTTCGGGGAAGGGAACCTTTTCTCTTACCACCGAGGTCGCCTTGTCAAACTCACCCTGACGGATATAGCGCACATAGCGCGGAATATCGATATGGGCAGGGCAGGTTGCACGGCACGGCACCACATTTTCCGCATATGTCCGCTCTTCTTTGTTCAATCCGATCTCATCAATGATGGCTCCGGTCGGACAGACCTCGATGCAGGCTCCGCAAAATCGACAACCTGCCTCTTCCAAAGACTGTCCGTTCACAACCCCTGCAATGATTCCGCCCGGTGTCTGAACATAGTCCAAAACTCCGACACCTCTTAAATCCCTGCAGGCGCGAATGCATCTTCCGCAGCGCACACAGCGGGTGGACTGATGTGTAATCAGCGGATTTCTGTCATCATTCGCACTTCCGCGCAGTTTTGTGCGCCAACCTTTCGGACTGACTCCCATGTACTGGTACATGGACTGCAATTCACATTTTCCGTATTTCGGACAGCCGGTACAGTCCGCCGGATGTGTCGCAAGGATCAGTTCCATCGCCATCCTTCGTACTTCCTGTGCCTTTTCTCCATTGATGTGAATATTCATTCCGTCCGTTGCCTGAGTTTTGCAGGACGGAACCGCTTCCTTCATCCCGTCGATCTCCACAGAGCAAAGACGACATCCGCCCTTGGATTCCAGATCGGAATGACTGCAAAGATGCGGAATATAAATTCCCGCCTCCAATGATGCTTCTAAAATGGACTGCCCCTCTTTTGCCGGAATCTCTGTTCCGTCAATTGTTATTTTCATCGAAATTTCCTCTTTTCGTATGGGGATTCCTCATTTTTATGGTGTGAACCGATGCCCCCTCATTTCACTCGCCTTGAAAACGGGAGCAAGTCTGCATCATATCATGCAGACCAATTCCCCTTCTTTCAGTTTTCATCCAATTCCGCCGCGGCATTCTCACCGGCAATGCGTCCGCTGTTCAGACAGAATCCCATGGTATTTCCCGACAGGATGAACGGATAACTGTCACCGAAGATATTGCAGGCATCCGTTCCCACGCAGTACAATCCCGGGATCACCTTTGCCTCCTGTGTAAGCACCTGCGTCTTATAATTGATCTTTACACCGCCGAGCGAACCGTATGCCCCCACATTCTGACGGCAACCGTAGAACGGCCCTTTCTCGATCGGCTGCATATACTGGCGATCCTTTTCGAATAATTCATCAAAACCGCCGTCGCACATCTCATTGTATTCCTCAACCTGTGCCTCCAATCCGTCCGCATCGATGCCGAGTTTCGTTGCCAGTTCTTCAATGGTATCCGCCTGTGCAATCGGCTCATACCCCTCTGCCAGATCCTTCTCCCACTGTTCATCGAAATGATCGTATAAATCATGCGGATGCACATGAGAAACGATGTCCGGACCTTTCTTCTTGTATTTCTTCAACAGTTTGCTGTCAAAAATCGCAAATGCAATCTGCCCCGGCTGTGCGGAAATCGCATTTCCCGTAAATGTGGTGTTTGCAATCTGATCCTCCGGCATGAAACGATCGCCGTTTCGGTTCACCCAAAGGCATGGCTGACGGAATGCGCCGTCCAGAATAAAATGGTTCATATTGTCCGGAAGCTGATACATCAGCTCCATGGTGCACGGCTCCTTGCCGGCTCCGGCTTCCCATGCCATGCGTATGCCTTCGCCCTTCATGCCCGGAATCGCAAAATTGAATATGGTCTTGCCGAACTCGTATCCGGTCTCCTCCCGAATCATCTTCGGATTGTCGCCGAAACCGCCGGTCGCGATGATGACGGCCTTCGCCCTAGCTTCGATTTCCTCGCCGTCCTTACCCTTTGCAAGCACACCGACCGCCCGATTGTCCTCCATGATAATTTTGTGAACCGGAGTTTCCATCAGAAACTCCACACCCAGTTCCTTGGCATGCTCGGTCATCTTCTTGGTCATGGCCGTTGCCGCCCTCGGACCCGGAATTCCGCCGCCTTCCGGCTTACATACATGCCATGTGAACTCTCCGTCGGAATACGCTCTGGTGTTCTCCGGCGCACTGAATGCTCTCTGCACTCCCACAAATTCCACACCCATGTCGGTCAGCCAGTCGATGGTGTCGCCGGATTTGAAATAATACTCTCTGACCATTCTTGCATCCACCCGATAATGCGTGAAATACATATGTTTGCGAAATGCCTCGCCCGGTGTTAAAGCGATCATGTGCTCTCTCTGGATGCGGGAGCCCACGCCCAGCGGTCCCATTCCCATATTTGCCGCGCCGCCGGTCGCATTTCCCTTTTCGAATGTAAGCACTCTCGCTCCGTTCTCCGCCGCCGCAATGCTTGCCGCAAGCCCGGAAAGACCTGCCGCCACAACAATGACATCTGTTTCAAGCTTCTTCATATCATTCTCCTATTCTCCGCAGATATTGCGGGCAATTTTTTCAGCCGGTTTGTTCCAAAGGAAGGATACGATAAAACCGACAATGTAAATCGGAAGGAACATCATCGCCATGATTCGGGGCACCGCAATCAAAGGCGCACCGCCCAGAATCACACCATTGAATATGGTCAGTATGATACAGTTCACCAGAACATACGCAAAATTCACAACCAGATTGATGAGCAGTCCGAACTTTAAGGTGTTGGGTTTTGCGTTCATCTTCTTCGCAAATGCGATGCCCCACGGCACGACCGGCAGGAAGTAACCCACTGCGAAAGAAATAATGTATGCCAGGATAAAATTGATCACAAAGAGTTTCGGCTCGATCTTTCCGGTCGCAAGCATCTGTGCCGTAAAGCAAATTGCAATTGCGATCAGAAAATTCATGATTAAAATATTTACGATTTTTAATTTATTGCTCATCTGCATAATCGTTCTCCTTATTCCAGTCCTTTGAATGTTTTGTTCTTATAGCGGATCAATCTCTCCTGCGCCTTCTTGATGTTCTCCGGATTTCCGTAGAAACCGCCCTGCGTATGCTTGATTTCGTCCAAATGACGCGCACGTCCGATCACGGTGGTTCGATCCTTCAGCAATCCGTCCTTCTGAATCACAAATTTCCACTTGCCTGCCTCGGTCTTTTCCAGAGTTCCGCCCGCACCGCAGACCTGACATTCGATCGGGTAATCCAATCCGTCCCATTGCGGCTCCCCGAGTACCAAAGCATTGGAGTGACAGTTCGGGCACCATCCCATGTCCTCCTCGCCGAGCCAGCCTCTCTCCTTTGCCGGCGTATGGAGAGCTTTCATGATGTTCTCACCCATCTTCCGGGCTCTCGCCATCAGCTCGTCATCCAGCAGACATTGTGCCGCACCCGGTACTCTGGTTGCCAGAATCATATCCACCACCTTCATGTCCGTTGTGAACATGGTCGCCTGCATCCCTTCCAATGCCATCGACTGCCATGACCTTGTGGATCCGCCCACGCTGATCAATCCCGCAACCCTGTCCTTATGCTCGATGGCGCCGATTACTTCAAGGAATGCGGTTTCATAGCTCAGACTTCTTTGCGCAAATCGAAGATACAAGGCATTCGGCATCAGGTCATAGGTCGGAACGGAGTAAATCACGGCATCCTGTTCGAGCAACACATCCATGATTTTCTTCTTGTCATCCTTTGCGTCCAAAACACATCCCACATTCCTCCCCATGGACATTCCCTTGACACAGGCGGTACAACCGGTACAATCCATGACTTCGAAATCCTTCAGATTGATCATACGAACTTCCGCACCTGCCTCCTCACATGCCATAAGCGCTTCCTTCAACAGGATCTCACTGTTGCTGTCTGTTCTTCCCGCACAGACTCCCATCACTTTAAATGCCATTGTTAAATCCTCCTCGGTTACGATATTGATTTTCCCCTTCGGCCGGGAACATACTTGTAACTCCCGCCGTTCTTTGCTATGATTTTATCAAACGCTTTTTCAAGTTTCATCCTATGTTCATCGAATCATTCAAAACCTGACACGGTATTTTTCAGACAAATGTCTGATGCAAAAAGGAGGGGCAATGGCATATCTTGGAAATATTATCCACACTCTGGAGAAGCACTTTTTTGTCAAAGCGGTCGGTCCGTACCACACGAGAGCCATGATTCACACGGTTTTATTCTGGGACGTCAAATCTTCCCTGCCGGAGTATCCCGAAGATGTCTTATACATCACAAACGAATACGACGAACTGGCGATTCTGCCCGTCAATCTTCTGCTTGTGGGCAGGGAACATGAAAACCTGCTGCATATCCAAAAAGAAATCCCTTTGACCGATATTTTTAATGTCGTTCAGGATTTGCTGCTCAAACAAAATCTGCTCCGCCAAAAGAGAGAGGCATTGTTCCATGCACTCTACAGCGAAGACGATATCCACGAGATGACAAAGGTCGCGTATTCCGTGCTGGGAAATCAGGTGAATGTCTGTGACACCGGATTTTTCATCGTTTCCTCGTTTCCCGTTTTAAAAGACGATGCGCATCTGGATGAAGTGAACGGAAGACGCTCCTTAAAAGAAGAGGTCTTTCAGGATATGCTCGACAAAAAAATCATCGAACACATCTACTCCTCACGGCTGCCCTACATCTTCTATGTGGATCACCTGCACTATCCGTGGGCCTATCAGAGTATCCGCATTCATGATATGGTAGCCGGATATGTCTGCGTTCGCGGTTCGAATCGAAAATTCACGGAAGACGATATGGAATTTATGGACATCTTTTCCAAAATGCTTTCCATTGCCCTGCAAAAGGACACTTCCTTTCAGCCGTTCATCCGCCACCGTTACGAATACAGCCTGATTCAGCTTCTGGAAGGGAATATGGAAAATGCCGCTTATTTCCTGAATCATTACATCGCTTCAAGCGGTAAAGCCGGCGAAAAGTATTCCCTGCTTCTATTCCGCATTTCTTCTCACAAGAAAAAATCGCGTCAGCCCGGACAGCATTTTGAACAGATCCATTCCATCCTTCCGAATGCCATGACCGTAATACACCAAAAAGACAT
>JBHAEV010000162.1:0-3434 GCA_041855735.1 Lachnospiraceae bacterium | reverse complement strand
AATGCGAATTGTTTTCATACTTGTCTCCTTTTTTTATATTTCTGTTCTCATAAAAGAACAGCTCTTACCTACTATCCTACAAATAAAAGCAGGTAAAGTCAATAGCTTTTTTCTGACGGATTGATTACAAAGGATATGGCTGACAAAGATGAAAAAGATAAAGGGAAAAAATGAACGAAAAAAAACGAAAAGTTGCATTCTATACATTGGGATGCAAGGTGAATATCTATGAAACGGAAGCAATGACGGAACGGATGAAACGAGCCGGTTACGAGATTACCGATTTCGAGAACAAAGCCGATGTGTACATTGTCAACACCTGTTCCGTGACCAATATGGCGGATCGAAAATCCGGGCAAATGCTTCGAAAGATAAGGAAAGACCATCCGGATTCCGTGATTGTTGCGGCGGGCTGTTATGTGCAGGCGAAGGCAAAGGAGCTGCTTTTGTCAAAGGATGTGGACATTATTGTCGGAAACAATTTAAAAAAAGACATTGTGCGAATTGTGGATGAATATTATCAAACGGAAAAGAATGCATTGGATGTTGAGGCGATTCCGCAAAGTTTTCTGCTGGACATCCACAAAGAAAAGGACTTTGAAGAGTTCGGAACGGCTGCAAAAGCCGGCCATACGCGGGCTTTTTTGAAAATTCAGGATGGTTGCAATCAGTTTTGCACCTACTGCATCATTCCGTTTACCAGAGGAAGAGTTCGCTCAAGAAGACCGGGGGATATTTTACGGGAAGTCCGGGAATTGACGGAAAAAGGATATAAAGAATTCGTCCTGACGGGGATTCACATTTCTTCCTACGGTGTGGATTTTAAAAGCAAAAAAGATTTTGAAAACGGCCTGTTGATTGAAAAAAATGAGGCATCGGAGGTCAGTATCCCTTATCCGGATTTCGGGATGGACTATGACAGGAGGGATTCCCTGCTGGCGGAGTTGATCGAGGAAATCGCCGGGATAAAGGGGGTGGAAAGAATCCGGTTGAGCTCCCTGGAACCGAGGATCGTAAGCGATGAATTTTTAGCCGGAATGGCGAAAATCCCGGCATTTTGCCCGCATTTTCATCTGAGTCTGCAGAGCGGCTGCGATGCGGTATTGAAGAGAATGAATCGAAAATATACGACAAAGGAGTATCGAAACGGCGTTCAAAAAATCCGGGAATTCTTTCCGACGGCGGCATTGACGACGGACATAATCGTGGGATTTCCGGGAGAAAGCGAAGAAGAATTTCAGGAAAGTCTGGAGTTTGTCCGTGAAATGAATTTCGCGGAGCTTCATGTGTTTCCGTATTCCAGACGTGAGGGTACCAAGGCAGCCGCTTTCAAGGACAATTTGACCAATGCGCAGAAGCAGAGCAGAGCAAAGAAGATGATCGAACTGGGACTTCGGATGTCAAAAGACTACAAATCCGGCTTTATCGGAAAAGAAGTGCAGGTGTTGACGGAAAAAGGCATGGCGGATTATGAGGGACGGATTTATCGCATCGGGTATACCAGAGAGTATCTGAAGGTTGCGATTTCAGGAGAAAATGCGGGAGTGAACGATATTATTACGGGCAGAATCACAACGGACTGTATTATGGACATGCCATTGATTCGCGAGTTTGATATTGCATAAAAACCGTTTTTCGGGTAAAATAAACGGATACAAAACAAAAGGACGTGATAGCATGGCGAATTTATCAAACACACAATTTTTTAATACCGTTCAGGAAAAGAAGATGGATGTCAGCGAGGTGCTGAAACTGGTATACCAGGCACTTACGGAAAAAGGCTACAATCCGACCAATCAGATCATCGGATATGTCATGTCGGGCGATCCGACATATATTACCAGCCACAACAGTGCCAGAAGTCTTATCATGAAAGTGGAGAGAGATGAGATTCTGGAAGAGCTGTTAACCGTATACATCGGTGCGAAGATTGAGAATTAGAAGGTCGGATTTGAGGATGTGGATACCGCCGTATCGGCATGCGGCTGTACGAAAGATAAACCAATCAATCTGCCGGATTTCGGATCAGTTAGGCGACTAGCTGGTCTTATTGGTGTGAAATACACTTTGACTTAGGTTCGGAATCGGTGTTATAATCGGACTGACGATGAAAAGAGCGTGAATATGAAATACAATAGAATCATGGGTTTGGATTACGGAGCCAAGACGGTCGGAGTCGCGATCAGTGACGAGTTGAATCTGACGGCACAACCCAGGGAAACGATTTTCCGGGATAAGGAAAACAAGCTTCGAAGGACGCTTTCCAGACTTGTGGAATTGATCCGGGAATACAATGTGGATTTGATTGTACTGGGACTGCCGATCAATATGGATGCCACATACGGAGAACGTGCGGCGAGCAGCCTGCGGTTTCGGGATTTGTTAAAGGCCAGACTGGAGAAGGAATTTGAGAATTCGATTGAAATCAAGCTGGTGGATGAACGTTTGACAACAAAGGAGGCGGATGAGATTCTTGCATTAGGCAGGATACCGAAAACCGATCGAAAAGCATATCTGGATCAAATCGCCGCGTCGCTGATTTTGGAAGACTATATGAAACATCAAAAGGAGATCAATATCTGATGCAGGATAACAGGATAAAAATGACCGATGAAAACGGTATGGAAGTGGAATTGACGATACTGGAAGAAACGAGATTTAACGGAAGCAATTATATTCTGGTACAGGAATCCGTTGACGAGGATTCCATCGAATGTACGGTTTTAAAAGATATTTCGAAAGAAGATGAACCGATTGCGAATTATGTCATGATTGAGGATGAGGTTGAGGAGCAGGCGGTATTTGAGATATTTGAGCGTTTACTGGAAGAAGAAATCGAATAAAGGAGGAAATTTTGAGTAATATTGACATGAACCCCTTAAAGAAAATTAGGGAATTAAACAAGACATTAAACAAGCAGAATGCACAGGCGGATGAGGCGGTGAAGCCGCAGACCGCGGAAAAAAGCAAGGGAAGAAAAAAGACGAAAGCCGCAGATGAAAAAAAGACGGGCAAGGGATTGCTCGGACTGCTGACGGAGGTGGCAAAGTCGCCGAAGAGTCCGTCGAAAGAAAAGTCCGCAAAAGAGAAGACCGCCGCTGAAAAAGCGACAAAACAAAAGAGCGTGAAAGAAAAGGCATCGACCCGAAAGACGGAAAAAGAAAATACCCGAAAAGAAAAGAACGTGAACGAAAAAATGACCGGAAATCCGCAAATCCAAAGCGGAGCATCGGATTCAAAGCCGGCAAGAGGGAAACAAAAACAGACAGCCGGCACCGCTGCACAAAATGCCAAGAATCAGAAATCGATTTCCGATTTTGATCTGAAAATCATGGAATATCATAATCCGATCCCGGTAAAGGGAGTGGAAAGACAGATTGCCGATATTGCGCTCGACAAACCGAAAAAGAACGCAAAAGGCAGGAAAAACGATT
>JBHAEV010000161.1:0-4130 GCA_041855735.1 Lachnospiraceae bacterium | reverse complement strand
CTTTTATCCGGTGTCATTATTGCGGATACGGAAACCGAGCTGATCATACTGGCGCCGATCGGAGAACTGGAAACGGCCGACAGCATAAAGATTGCATTTTCAAATCAAACGCAGGCAGCCGGTACATTAAAAGAATTCGACAAATTCTGCGGATTGAGTGTGCTTTCCGTTTTAAAAGAAGGCATTGATGAAAAGACCGTGGAAAATTTGAAGCCCATTGCACTTGGAAATGTCTACAATCTGAAAAGAGGAGATATCGTTATCGGTATGGGCAGTCCGCTTGGTGTGGCCGGTTCGGTTTCTTACGGCAATATCAGCTATGTTTTAAACAATACCAGCATTGTGGACGGGCAGATGCGTCTGCTTTACTCGGATGCGGCTTCGGATATCTCGAAGGGAAGTTTTTTTATTAATACGGACGGTGAGTTGATAGGCTGGGCAAGCGATATGCATTCCGACGGTACTTCCGCGACGGTAATTGCAGGACTGTCGGATTTCAAACCGGCAATCGAAAGAATGACCAATGCAGAAAACAGTGCTTTTATCGGCGTTCGAGGTGCGGATATAACCGCAAATATGCGAGAATCCGGCATTCCGTCCGGAGTATATGTCGTAGATGTTGTTCAGGATTCTCCGGCATATCTCTCGGGGATACAGCCGGGAGATATTCTGGTGCGAATCGGTGAAGAAGAGATTACCTCCGTGAGCGGCTTCAAAAAAACAATCGATGCGTTGAACCCGGATGAGTCGATTCAAATGACATTGGTTCGGGACGCAAAAAACGAATACAAAGAATTACAGGTGGATATTACGGTCGGTTCCAGATAATCGGTCAAAGAATGGAGAAAAATGAGATATATCAATACTTTACTGGAAGGCATGCACATTACGGAAACCTATCTTTGCAAAAGCAAGGCGGTTTTGATTTCCAAGGTCGGAAAAGAATATGCCACTCTTACCTTGGGAGATAAAACCGGAACGGTGGACGGTAAGATTTGGGATTTGACCAATGGTGCGATTAAGGCATTTGATGCGATGGACTATGTGGAGATTGAGGCGGATGTAACGGTTTTTAACGGAAATATTCAGCTCAATATCAAGAGAATCAGTCCGAAGCCGGAAAGCGATGTGGATCTTACGGACTATATGCCGTCCACCGAAAAAAATGTAGAGGAAATGTACCGTGAATTTCTCGGCGCGATTGATTCCGTGAAAAATAAATATCTCAATGCGCTTTTGAAAGAGTTTTTTGTAAAAGATGAGAGAATCAAAGAGGATTTTTGCAGATCCTCCGCAGCCAAGAGCATTCACCACGGATTTATGGGGGGACTCCTGGAGCACACGCTCAGCATTACAAATCTGTGCCGATACATTTCTTCGACATACAAGGTGGTCAATCATGATTTACTGATGACGGCGGCAATTTTGCATGATGTGGGCAAGATCCGGGAGTTGTCGCAATTTCCCGCCAATGACTATACCGATGCGGGACAATTGCTCGGACACATCATCATCGGGGTGAATATGATTATGGAAAAAGCGAAATTGATTGAGGGATTTCCGGAGGATATTTTGAACCAATTGGTGCATTGCGTTTTGGCTCACCATGGGGAATTCGAATACGGGTCTCCGAAGAAACCGGCCATGGTAGAGGCGCTGGCTTTGAATCTGGCGGACAATCTGGACTCCAAGATGCAGATCATGAAGGAGATAATGGACAATGCGGTTGCGGATGCCACATGGCTCGGCTATAATCGCATGTTTGAATCAAATATAAGGAGAACGCATGTGCCGAATGAATAAACAGAAAAGCGGTATTGGTGCAGGATGTATGATTCATAAGAACGAAGAATTCGAAACATCCATTGTTGATATCTCACAAGCAGGCGAAGGCATCGGGAAATCCGATGCCTTTACATGGTTTATCAAGGATACGGTAATTGGGGACAGAGTCAGGGCAAGGGCCATGAAAGTAAAAAAAAGCTATGGTTATGCCAAAGTTGTGGAAGTCCTGGATCCAAGCAGAGATCGCATCGAGCCGGATTGCGCAATCGCAAAAAGTTGTGGCGGCTGTAATTTGCAGACGATGAGTTATGAAGCGGAACTTGCGTTTAAGTCGAAAAAAGTTTTGAACAATATCGTGCGTATCGGAGGATTTTCAAAGGAAGAAGTTGAAAAAATCTATGAGCCGATTATCGGAGCGGATCACATTTTTCGCTATCGCAACAAGGCACAATTTCCGATCGGTTATGATAAAAACGGAGAATTGATAGCCGGATTTTATGCAGGCCGGACGCATAATATCATCAAGACCGAGGACTGTCTGATCGGGGTGAAAGAAAATAAGGAAATTCTGACTTTGATTTTGGACTATATGAAGGAAGCAAACGTATCGGCATATCGGGAAGAGGAACACATCGGTTTGGTTCGCCATGTTCTGATTCGAAAGGGATTTTTTACCGATGAGCTGATGGTTACACTGGTGATTAACGGCAGCTTCCTGCCGAAACCGGAGCTGCTTGTGGATAAACTGCGCAGTTTCGGGCAGATAATGGGGATAAGTTACAATATCAACATGGAGAAAACCAATGTAATTCTCGGAAGCAAAACCGTTACAATCTACAAAAACAGCTTTATTGTGGATACAATCGGAAACATACGCTTTCAGATTTCTCCGAATTCCTTCTTTCAGGTAAATCCGCACCAGACGTATAAACTGTATTCCAAAGTTCTCGAATGGGCCGGACTGACCGGTGAGGAAGTGGTTTGGGATCTGTATTGCGGCATCGGAAGTATTTCTCTGTTCCTTGCAAATCATGCAAAGAAGGTCTACGGCATTGAGATTGTGGAACAGGCGATTCTGGATGCGAGGGAGAATGCAAAGCTGAACGGGATTTCGAATGCGAAATTCTTTGTCGGCAGGGCGGAGGAGATTCTGCCGAAAGTATATACCGGGGAATTTTTGGTGGAAGAAGAGCGGGAGATGGAGGAAAAAGACCTTGAAACAATCACCCATCCCGACGTCATCGTGGTCGACCCGCCCAGAAAGGGCTGCGACAGCGCATGTTTGGAAACCATACTCAAAATGCAGCCAAACAGGCTGATCTATGTCAGTTGCGACAGCGCGACGCTTGCAAGGGACTTGAGGATACTTTGTGATGGCGGATATACGCCGGAGAAGATTGTGGCGGTGGATCAGTTTCCGAGAACGGTGCACGTGGAGACGGTAGCACTTTTGTGCAGGAAAGATATCGACAATCATATTGAGGTAAAATTGGAGCTTGACGAAGATGATGTTACCAAAGCCGAAAGCAAAGGAACTTATGAGAATATTAAAGAATATATCCTTAGCAAATACGGGTTTAAGGTTTCGACGCTGTATATAGCTCAGATTAAGAGGAAGTGTGGGCTTGAGCTTGGAGAAAATTACAATAAGTCCAAAAAAGAAAACAGCAAAGTGCCTGAGTGTCCGAAAGAAAAAGAAGATGCTATCATGGATGCGTTAAGGCATTTTGGGATGATAGTGCAGGAGGGATAAAAAAATGGGAAACAAGTTAGAGCTTACCTGGCTTGGTAAAGAGAAAGAAATAAAAATAGAGCCGAGGATTTTGATTGAAGATAAAGAAAAATCCAACTGCACCAATGACCAAAATACAGAAAATATGATTATTCATGGGGATAACCTGCTTGCTTTGAAAGCATTGGAAAGTAAGTACGCAGGAAAGGTTAAGTGTATCTATATCGATCCGCCTTATAATACAGGTTCCGCATTTGAGCATTATGATGATAATTTAGAGCATAGTACATGGCTTTCGTTGATGAAACCAAGGCTTGAATTTTTAAGGAATTTACTTTCCTGATGAAGGCAGTATATGGATAAGTATAGATGATGATTAAGGGCATTATCTAAAAGTGATTTGTGATGAGGTTTTTGGAAGAAATAATTTTGTAAATACTTGCATATGGCATAAGAAACATACAAGAGCAAATGATGCAAAATGGTTTTCAGATAATCATGATTTTATTTTGGTTTATGCAAAAAACAAGTTGAATTGGAGACCTAATTTACTACCAAGAACAGAAGAGAGTACAAAGGGATATGCAAATCCTGATAATGATCCAAGAGGAGT
>JBHAEV010000160.1:0-10701 GCA_041855735.1 Lachnospiraceae bacterium | reverse complement strand
TTTTTCACGAACAACTTGACTGTATTGCTTTCATAATCGTGCCGCCTCCCAGAACAAAGCCATCCTCATCATAAAATACAATCGCCTGGCCGGGCGTAATTGCACGGACTTTTTCATCAAAAATCACCCGGATGACATCCTCCGATTCTTTTTCGATGCTGCAATAAGCACCCGGATGAGAATAACGGATTTTCGCCCTTGCACGAATCGTATCCCCCGACTGAATGCCGGCAATGCTCATCCAGTTCACACGATCCGCCAAAAGAGCCTGCCCGAACACATCCTCCGATTCTCCGATCACGACTTCGTTGGTTTCCGGACGTATCTGTGTAACGAAAATCGGATGGCCGAGAGCAAGTCCAAGCCCCTTTCTTTGCCCGACGGTATAGTGCAAAATCCCCTTGTGCCGCCCGAGAATTTCTCCGTCCGCCGTCACAAAATTTCCCTGCGGCATTGTCCTTTGAATGCTCTCCTCGATAAAACCGGCATAGTCCTTGTCCGGTACGAAACAAATCTCCTGACTGTCCGGCTTTTTTGCAATTCGCACGCTAATATGATTGGCAATCTCGCGGATTTCTTCCTTGGTATAATCCCCCACGGGCATCAGCGTTTTGGAAAGCTGTTCCTGCGTCAGATTGTAGAGTGCATATGTCTGATCCTTCGCCGCAGTCTTCGACGTGCGAATGGAATACCGGCCTCCGGGCAGTTTCTCGATTCTCGCATAATGTCCGGTCGCAATGTAATCCGCTCCGATTCCGAGGCTTCTCGAAAGCAAACTCTCCCACTTTACATATCGATTGCATGCAATGCAGGGATTCGGAGTCCTGCCTTTTAAGTATTCATCGATGAAATAGTCAATGACCTTCTCTTTAAATTCCAACTTGAAATTCATGACATAGTACGGAATATCCAGCTTTGTTGCAACCCTTCTGGCATCATCCACGGCGCTGAGTCCGCAGCATCCGGCCCGGGACTGCTGCCTTTCTTCGTCCTCATCCTGCCAGATTTGCATGGTTACACCGATGACATCATAGCCGGCTTCTTTTAACAGATATGCCGCCACGGAAGAATCCACCCCTCCCGACATACCCACCACCACTTTTTTCTTTGTATTTGACATATTACTCCTTTGTCTGCTCGTCGCTCCCAAAGCTCCAGCCCGAACTCGGGATTATCACATCCGGCTGATGGCGGCGGTATCCGTCCTCCTTCTCGCTTTGTGAATCCTCCGGTTGTGAAACATCCTGCAAAAGAGTATGGTTCTCATCTTTTAAAAGAGTCATTTCCCTTCCATCTTTTCTTTCTTCACCATTCATCGTTGTCTTTTGCTCATCATACATCTCTCTTTCACGTCGAATGTGCCTCAAAGCCATTTGCATGGTGATAAACAACATGATTATCATCACCCAGTTCACATAAAACGAACTGAAACCGAAAAACAAACTGAGCAGAAAGAATGCACAAACCGGCGTGCTGGCATGGATTGCCACCTTAAAAATCGTCGGGATGGTATGCCGGATCCCGAATATCGATGAAAAAATATGTTCCGCCACGGAAATGAGAAAGAGCATGATGAAATAAAATGCCATCATCAAAATTCCCATAAACACGAAAGAAGCAATCAATACTCCTCGGATCAACGGTATTGTTTCCAGAATATCCTGTTTGGAGTAGTGCTCACCTTCCGGCAAATTGCGAAACTCCACGACACTCAAGGTTCCGCCCATCATACGGAAAACCATCCTGTCCTTATCCGCAATGATCAGATTCGCATATTCATCGGCCATCTGCTCGATTCGATTCATGTGCAGGCCGCCGAATGCCCCGGGATCGCCGGTGTCCAGATACACAAAGTTCGTGCCGTCATTGACAAAATACGGCTCTTTCAAATACAGGCTTTGATCTTTCAATTCAAATTCCGGAATCTCTGTTTCTATCATTCGGTCGACGGAACCGTATGTGGTACGAAACGCAATATACACCGTTCCGAACAGGACTGCGATCGTCAAACCTAAAATGAACATCCCGTACAATATGGTCTGAAACATACTTGCCTGAATCAATTCCCCGTATTTTTTGATATTGTACATGGAATAATGCATTCTCTTAAATAGATTCATCCTTCCCTCCTATCTTTTTTGTCCCGCTATTTCAACCAATGTTGCAAGGATGAAATCCGCTTCCTCCGCCGTGGAATATTTGCCGAAGCTGAATCGAAGTCCCTGCATGGCTTCTTCTTTGGAAAGTCCCAATGCCATGAGCACATGGGACGGTTCCAAAGAACCGGTTGTGCAGGCGGAGCCGCCCGATGCGCAAATTCCCTTCAAATCCAGCTGAATCAGCAAATCTTCATTTCGAAAACCGTCGATTCGAAAATTGGTAATTCCCGGCAGGCGCAATGCATCTTTTGCATGGATCGTCACTCCCGGAATCCGCCGAAGCAAATCCCGTTCAAATCTTTCCCGAAGTTGTTGAATGTACTTTGCATTTTGCAGACAGGATTGATTCAAAATTTCGATCGCCTTTTGAAAACCTATGATTCCTGCCACATGTTCCGTTCCCGCCCTGCGTTTTTTCTCCTGTGCGCCTCCCGTCAGAAGCGCTTTCACCTTCACTCCTTTTTTGACATACAGTCCTCCCACACCTTTCGGCGCATGGATTTTGTGTCCGGAGCAGCTCAAAAGATCAATCTTTAAATCATGAACATCGATATCGGCATATCCGAATGCCGAAACCGCATCGGTGTGAAACAGCACTCCGTATTGGTCTGCAATCTCTCCGATTTCTTTCACGGGCATGATATTGCCGATTTCATTGTTGGCAAACATGATGCTGATTAAAATCGTATCGGGACGAATGGCGTTTTCCAGTTCCTTTACGGAAATCATCCCGTCGGCATTGACATCCAGACAGGTGATTTCAAATCCCGCTCTCTTTAGACTTTCACAGGAATGCAAAACCGAATGATGTTCAATCTTTGTGGTGATGATATGCCTTCCTTTATGGCTGTAGTCCGCCGCCACCTGCTTAATTGCAAAATTGTTGCTCTCCGTGGCCCCCGAAGTAAAGAACACCTCCGAAGAAGTTGCACCGATTCGATTCGCAAAAACTTCTCTGGCTTCCTCCAGATCGTCGCGAATTCTTTGCGCACAACGATAAAATGCGGAAGGGTTGTAATACCGGTCTTTCAAATACGGCAGCATCGCCTCAAACACGGCTTCATCCGTTTTCGTTGTGGCTGCATTGTCAATATAAATCATGATTCTCCTATTTCTTTATTTTCCAGACACTCGGGACAAACAATATTATCATCGGAAATATTTCCAGTCTTCCCGCCAGCATGTCAAAAATCAAAATCAATTTCGTCGGATACGAAAAAACATCAAAATGTCCGACCGGTCCGACCGGTCCCAGACCCGGTCCGATATTGTTAAAGGTGGCGGCAACCGCCGTGAAGGATGTAAGCAAATCCTGACGATCCAGGCTGACAAGAAGGACCGAAGCGCAAAAAATAAACATGTAAATCGCAAAAAAGGCGGATACCCCCTTTAAGATGGACTTATCCAGAGGCTTGTTGTCAAATCTTGTGGTTTTGATGATATTGGGATGAATGTAGTGGCTGATCTCATTGACGAAGGTCTTCACCAGAATCAGGATACGGCTGACTTTAATTCCGCCTCCCGTACTTCCCGCACATGCCCCGATAAACATCAGCAATACCAGAATTCCTTTGGAAAACTCCGGCCAGATATCAAAATTATCCGTGGCATATCCGGTTGTCGTGATGATGGATGCCACCTGAAACGCCGAGTGATGAAACGACTCCAGATAATTCGCAAAATGCCCCCGAACATTCCATGCAATCATCACAATGGACGCCAGTATAATCAGCAAATACCATTTCACTTCTTCCATCTTGAACGCTTCTTTCTTATGTCTTCCGAGCAGGAAAAAGTAAAAATTGAAATTAATGCCGAATACGATCATCCCGACGGTCAGAATTCCCTGTATCAATGCGGAATAACCCGCTATCGAATCGGCTTTGATCGCAAATCCTCCGGTACCCGCCGCACCGAATGCAAGGGTGACGGAATCAAACAACGGTGCCCCTGCAAAGAGCAATGCAGCGATCAACACGATGGTCATAACAAAGTAAATCCGGTATAAAATCGACGCGGTATCGCGAAGCCTCGGAACAAGTTTCCCGACGGACGGCCCCGGACTTTCCGCTCGAAGCAGATGCATATTGTAGCCGCCGACAGCCGGAAGGATGGCAAGCATAAATACGAACACGCCCATGCCGCCGATCCAGTGGGTAAAACTCCTCCAAAACAGGCTGGCATGGCTGATCGCCTCCACATTGTGCAAAATGCTCGCCCCGGTTGTTGTAAATCCGGAAACCGTTTCAAACAGTGCATCGATAAAATGCGGAATGTCATGATTCAACATCATCGGCAATGCGCCGAACACACTCATCACAATCCAGCTCAATGCCACAATGACAAACCCTTCTTTGGTATACATTTTGGTGTTTTTCGGCTTAAACACGGTAATCAGCTTGCCGAGTGCAAGGCAAACCAACGCGATCACCAAAAAAGCAATCCCCTCCTGCTCTTGGTAGATCAATCCGACCAATGCCGGAAGAAACATAAATATCCCTTCAAAAAACAAAACCCAACCCAGTACATATCTTATGATCGAATAATTCATCACTTTCGCCCTATGCTTCTTTCAGAATATCCCGAATATCCTTTAATCCGGTTTTTGTGGTAACGACGACAACCGTATCTCCCTCACTGATGACCGTCTTTCCGTTCGGTGTAATGATTTTCCCTCCGGAGTTCACACAGGTTATCAACAAATTATCAATCAATTTCAAGTTTTCAATCGCCTTTCCCACGACAGGAGAATTTTTCAAAATCTTAAACTCCAATGCCTCCGCTTTTTTATTGACAATTCTATGCAGGGTTTCCACATTGCTTCCGATGGAATTTTGCATTGCCCGGATATAGCGCACGATGTTCTCCGCCGTGATCATCTTCGGAGAAATGACGCTTCCCAGATCAAATCCGCTTAAAATATCATCAAACGCGATCCGGTTGATTTTCGTGATCACCTTGGCATGCGGTGCACGACTTCTTGCAAATAATGACAATAAAATATTTGCCTCATCGATGCCGGTCAATGAAACAAAAGAAGATGCACATTCCAGATCTTCCTCAAGAAGGACATCCTGGTTGGTCGCGTCTTCCTGAATCACAATCGCTTCCGGAACCAATCCGGAGATCTTTGCGCAAATATCCTTGTTCTGCTCAATAATACGAACCTGAATCCCCATCTTTACAAGTATCTCCGCCAGGTAAATACATATGCTGCTGCCTCCGACAATCATCGTATCCTTTACCTGCTGCGTTTCAAACCCGATCTTTTTAAAGAAATTCTTTGCCGCCTTCGGTGCCGCCACAATATTGAGTACATCCCCTTCTTTGATGACAAAATTCCCCTTCGGAATCGTGATCTCCTCACCGCGCACGGCAGCGCAAACCAGCACATCCGTACTGATTTTCTTTCCCAGCTCAATCAGACTCATATCTGTTAAGATACAGCCCGGACGTACTTTAAACTCCAGAATCTCCACCCTGCCCTTTGCAAAGGTATCGATTTTGATTGCCGACGGGAAGCGCAATACTCTGGCAATCTCCATTGCTGCGGCATATTCCGGATTGATTGCCATGGCAAGTCCCAGTTCTTCTTTTATGAAATCGATTTCATTAAAATACATATGATTCCGAACTCTGGCAATGGTATCACAATTTCCCGCCTTCTTTGCAATCATACAGCAGAGCAGATTCAATTCATCCGAATCCGTGATGGCAAGCAGCACATTCGCTTCTTCAATCCCCGCTTCCATCTGCACGCTGTAGCTTGCGCCGTTTCCGACGATGCCCATAACATCATAGGTATTGGTAATATTTTCTATCACATGGGCATCCTGATCGATCACCACAATATCATGCCCTTCCTGAATCAGAAGCTCCGTTACACTCGTTCCCACTTTACCGCAACCGACTACGATTATTTTCATATTTCCTCCGAACCGAAATCCTTCCATTTATTCGAAACTGCCTGCATACCTTTGCAATTTACCATGTTTTCCGCTTTTTTTCAAGAAAAAAGTCCCTTGCCGCCGGGAGCAAAAGACTTTTTTGATTTATTTGATATATTGATCTCCGTCTTTAATGACAAAATTTTCCTTCACGCCGATTTCTTCCATCCATTTGCGAACTTCCAATGTCAGCCAGCTTCCCGAACCGATCCCTCCGCCATTGTCATTGTTGTAGAGCCACTCCGGCGCATTCCACATCGCCACGGTCGGCTTGATCGCCTCGTAAACCGGACGTTCCACTCCATACTGTCCATGATGAGACATCTGCACATAATCCGCTTTCAGCTCACTTGGATCCACTTCCGCAAGCAGGCTCTCGCCGCCTTCCTTCCCCAGATCGCCGAGAAAAAGAATCCGCTTCGTCCCCATATCCAGCCGAAAGGCAATGGAAGAATTGTTGATGGCATTGTGCGTAAACAAGTACGGATTGTTCAGAATCTTAATGCTTGCACCCGGAAGCTCGATCACCTCATCCTTTTTTGTGATACTGAGCGTCGAGGACGGCAAGGTCTCAAATGCTTCGATTGCCCTTTTCACCATGTCGGCGCGATACGGCTCGTTTCTCAGGTAAAAGTCCATCTCCGAAAAATTATAATAAATCTTGTCCACGGTGATACCATCCATACCTTCATTGATGATATCCACCAAAGCTTCCACATGGTCGGAATGCGGATGTGTGATAAACCATGCATGCACATGAGAACCTCTGGATTTGATCACTTCCTTCAAATGCGCCGCATCCGTGCCGAGTCCGCCGTCCACGACGATCACCGCCTTATCCTTTGTGGTAATAACATAACTCATCATCTGGCTGTTGGTCATATTTTTCAGCATAATGATTTCTCCGCCTCCGAATCGCCCCACACCCGGTCCGTTCTGTGCATCATTGGTCATATTCGCGAACGATTGCGTTTGAAAGCCCGCCAAAAGTACGGTCACCAACAACACCAAAGCGAATATTCTTCTGCAAATCTGCCTGTTTACAACTGTTAAGCTCATGATCTCTCCTTAAATCATTATTCCAAACTCAGTGAGCAGGAAGCAAGGTCGAATCTGCTTCCTGCTCAATTTAGTTTTTTTGATTCGTCTTATTCCCAATCGGTTTTATTCACCTGACTAGTACTATAACCTGTTTTCCGGTTTAATTCAAGGAAAATAAGCTTACAATTTTGTAACATTGAAATGTATCGAAAAAAATCGCGCCATGCCGTCATCCGCAACGGTTTTGCGGTGAATCCCCCGCTCAAACCCTCATCCTATGCCAATATCGCTTTGACATCTTTTACCGGCTGCGGCAAATCCCCCTTAATGGAACGGAGAATCTCCATGAATTCCTTGCCCGTAATGGTTTCTTTCTGAATCAGAAATTCCGCAAGCTTGTCCATCACCTCCCGGTTTTCTTTCAGGATGGCAACCGCCTTTTCGTGGGAAATGCGCAGGATCTCCATGACCTCGCGATCCACCTCGCTGGCGGTATCATCTCCGCAATTCAGCACCGCCCTTGCGTTCAAATACTGATTTTCCACCGTCGCAAGACCCATCAGACCGAATTTCTCACTCATACCGTACTGGGTGACCATGGCTTTGGCAATGGACGTCGCCTTCTCAATGTCATTGGAAGCGCCGGTTGTCACATCGCCGAACACCACCTCTTCCGCCGCACGTCCGCCGAAGATGCTCACAAGCATATCCTCCAGCTCCGATTTCGACTTCAGATAGGTTTCTTCCTCCGGCACATACATAACATATCCGAGTGCGCCCATGGTTCTCGGCACAATGGTGATCTTTTGCACCGGCTCCGAATTTTTCTGCAATGCGGAAATCAGCGCATGCCCTACCTCATGATAGGAAACAATGGTTCTCTCTTTCTGGTTGAGAATACGGTCTTTCTTTTCCTTGCCCACCAGTACGACTTCCACCGACTCCAGCAAATCCTTTTGAGAAACCGCATTTCGACCGTGCTTCACAGCCAGAATTGCCGCCTCATTGATCATATTCGCCAAATCCGATCCCACCGCGCCGCTGGTTGCAAATCCGATTTCCTCCAGATCCACCGTTTCATCCATCAACACATCCTTGCTGTGGACTTTGAGAATCGCCACCCTGCCCTTCAGATCCGGACGCTCCACAATCACACGTCGGTCAAAACGTCCCGGACGAAGGAGTGCCGGATCCAGAATCTCCGGTCTGTTGGTCGCACCGAGTACCAGAAGACCTTTTGAGGAGTCAAATCCGTCCATCTCCGAAAGCAGCTGATTCAGTGTCTGCTCTCTTTCGTCATTGCCTCCGAATCGGGAGTCACGACTCTTTCCGATGGCATCAATCTCATCGATAAAAATAATGCATGGTGCCGCCTCCTGTGCCTGCTTAAACAAATCCCTCACTCTGGAAGCACCCACACCCACAAACATCTCCACAAAATCCGAACCGGTCAGTGAGAAAAACGGTACCTTCGCCTCTCCTGCCACAGCCTTTGCCAGTAATGTCTTACCGGTTCCCGGAGGTCCGACCAGGAGGGCGCCTTTCGGAAGCTTGGCTCCGATTTTCGTAAATCTTCCCGGATTGTGCAAAAAATCCACAATCTCCGTCAAGCTTTCCTTTGCCTCGTCCTCACCTGCCACATCTGCAAATGTGACTCCTGTTTCTTTTTGCACATAGACCTTGGCATTGCTTCTTCCGACCCCCATCATCCTTCCGCCGGCATCCAATCTGCGCATCGCAAAATTGATGATAAAAAACATCACGAGAATCGGCAAAACCATGCTGGCAATCGAAGCAATCAAAGAAAATGCGTCATTCCTCGCTCTTCGTATGGTCACACCCGCATTGTACAATCTCTGTACCAGTTCGTCGTCCGTGTCCACTCTGGTGGTAATATAATTCATGGTGGAAGAATAGTCTTTTAAATCCGGCTTCACTTTAATACTGATCGTCGTATCGTGAATGATCGCCTCCTCCACTTTTTCATCCGCCACCATTTGAATAAACTCGCTGTACGGCAATTCCTTACTGGCGGAATTGCGAAATCTCCCCGAAAAGAAAGAAAACAGAATCACCGCCAGAAGGATTGCGATCGCCATCATCATCCACTGTCTGCTTTCCGTGCCTTTCGGTTCTTTCTTATTGTCGTTTTTATCTCCCATGTCATTCCCTTTCTTCATCATTTTCCTTATGATTATACATTATATTATGAAAAAAAAGAAATGAAATTAATGTGAAATATTTTAACTTTGCTATTAAATTTTATGCTATTAAATTTTCCTTGTATTTAAGAATCCCGCTCCGCAGAATGCATTGTTGCAGGAAACAAAAAGGCACATCCGAAGATGTGCCGTAAATTATTCCGGAAAAACTAATGACTGTGAAACCCTTTGCCGATGATTTCACTGGACTTCGTGATGATCATAAAGGCTCTCGGATCGTTTTCACGGATGAAATTGCGAAGCTTGATTGCCTGCATTCTGTCCAAAGTGGCAAGCACAATCTTTTTCTTCTCATGCCGGTATGCTCCCGTCGCCTCATATATAGTTGCCGAACGCCCCAGTTTGCAGATAATGAAATCACAAATCGGATCCGGATCGTCACTGACGATCGTAAAGCATTTGCACATATTGATGCTCTCAATGACATCATCGATCACCAAAGATTTGGCAATCAGACCGAGTGTGGAAAACAAACCCGTTGTCACTCCGAATACGGCAAATGACAGAGCCACGCTGATGACATCCGCGATGAAAAGCATCGCACCGATGTCAAGACTTGTATATTTTCTCAAAATCATCGCAATAATGTCCGTTCCGCCACTGGACGCACCGATGTTAAACAGAAATGCGGTCGCAATCGACGGAATCAAAATCGCAAAAATCAGCTCCAAAAGCGGCTGATTCGTAATCGGCTGTACAATGACCCAGGTGTTTTCGGCAACGATCAATGCCAGCGAAAAAACCACGGTAGCGTAAACGGTCTTTACGGCAAAATTTTTTCCCACAAAAATAAAACCCAGCAACAGCAAAAAAATGTTTGCACAATGTGTGAACATCGTTGCGGAAATACCGGTAAAATGTTCCACAATCTTTGAATAACCGGTTACGCCTCCGAAACTGAAATTGTTCGGAAACTTAAAGAAATATACACCAAATGCCATCACAATCACACTGACGGTAATGAGTGCATATTCAAAAATCGCATAGCTTATTTTGTTCTTTTGAATCCTTCTGATCCAGCCGCTTTTGTATTCACCGCGTTTGTATTTGCCGTTTTGCAGTGTTTTTGATGTTTGTCCGTGAAATTCCGGCCTGTTTTGTTCCGCACCCCGTATATCCGTCTGATCGCCCTGCTCGTCCATCCTCTGCTCCGATAATCGTCGTTTCCCCTTGACTCGATTCCTTTGTTTTATCGGATCTCGTCTTTTCCGGGATTGTATTTACTCTTTAAGTACATGGAATATGCCTTCTCCACAATGTTTCTTTCGTCCGGAAACTTCAATAAATGACTGATTTCATGAAATTTATAATAACCGGAATCTACAAAATATT
>JBHAEV010000159.1:0-5440 GCA_041855735.1 Lachnospiraceae bacterium | reverse complement strand
CTGTTGTGACGAAGGGGTGCTTCAAATGTCGCCTTTACTACGGCTTCTTTCAGCAGATTCTCCACTTCCCCGATCAGAGGGAAGTTTGTCAATGAGAGTCTGGATAAGTTTATATGGTTTGCAAAAAAATATCCACTTGTGTTATGACCTTGACTTTGACACTTGAAAAAAGAAGAACAGCTATAACACCGGTATGAATCGGTTTTATGGCTGTTCTTTTACGTTACTGCTCAAAAACAGGCTTTATCTGCGGTAGGGAAACAATTTTTCTGACTCGATATGAGTCATCGCCTCCCCTGTTTTGAACTGTCATTTGCCGGCAGTCCCTTCAATATGCCACCTTTCGGCACGTTCTCTTATTTCAATAAACTCTCTGTAAATCCCTTCCTGTTGCAGCAATTCCTCATGCGTTCCTCTTTGCCTCAAATACCCCTCATCCATCACCAGTATCTGATCCGCATTTTCGATGGTTGCCAGACGGTGTGCAATCGTTATGATCGTCTTATTGTGCACCAGTTCGGCGATGGCCTGCTGGATCAGGTGTTCATTTTCCGGATCAATGCTTGCAGTGGCCTCATCCAGTATCACAATGGGAGCATTTTTCAAAATTGCCCTTGCGATGGAAATTCTCTGTTTTTCACCTCCGGATAATGTTGATCCCCCTTCTCCAATCATGGTATCGTAACCGTCCGGGAGATCCATGATAAAATCATGACATCTCGCCGCCTTTGCAGCCTCTATGATTTCTTCCTCGCTTGCGTTTTTCTTACCGAACTTGATATTGTTTCTGATCGTGTCTTTAAACAGATACACATTCTGAAAAACCATACTGATGTTCTTCAGCAGCGAATCGCAGGTAAATTCTCTTACATCCACATCTCCGACCGAAATGCTTCCTTCATCCACATCATAAAATCGAGCGATCAGATTGCAGATGGTTGTTTTTCCGGAACCGGAGGGTCCTACAATCGCAGTGGTCGTTCCCTGTTTTGCAGTAAAACTGACATCACGGATCACCGTCTTATCCGCATCATAGCCGAAACTTACATCGTGAAAGCAAATATCATAGGTATGAATCGGAATGTCCCTTCCGTTTGCATCTATGAAATCCATCTTTTCCAAGGTTTCTATCTTGTCAAGTGCCGTATCGATCATGCCCAGTACATGCGCGGAATCATTGATAGCCTCAATCCCTCCGAACATGAAGAAGGCAAACATGGCCATCATCAGCAAAAAGGAAAAACCGACATTTCCCTGCACCATATTCCATGTCGTAATCCATACAATGGCAACCGCGGTCAATTTCAGTGCAAGCAAATGCATTGCATTCCACGGAATATACGATTTTTCAATGGCAATATTGATTTTCCGACTGGCGCAAAAAGCATTCTCCATATCCGAAAAGGCAGGACCTTCCTGCCCGAACGCTTTTACGACCGGAATTCCGCGAATGTACTGCAAAACCGCACCGGAAAGAGATTCGGAAGCTTTTTGATGGATCGGGGAACTCTTTCTGCTCTGTCTGTTGATCCCGTAAAGAGCCCATATGGAAATCAATGCACCGATGACTGCCGCAAGAGCGGCATATCGGCTGAAAAAACACAGAAAAAGAAGAATGGCGGCAAAATTGACATAGCCGTTCAAAACCGTATTGATCATGTGCATCCCGTTTAATTCCAGTTGCGAAAATTCCGTGGTCAAATCCGCGAGTATTTCTCCCGTACTGTTTTTGGAAAAATATCCGAGCGGCACTCTTTTTAACATCTCACCGATGCGAATCCGCTCCTCTGCGGCACGTTCCGTCCCGATGCTGTCCTGCAGAACTGTCCTCGCATAGGACAAAAGATATCTCAGTGCAACCGATACCGCAATAATGCAAAATGCCGTAAAGACAAACGAAACCGGTAATCTCCTGCCGTTTGAAGAGCTTTCCATCGCGCGCTCAATCGCCCATGCTGCCGTTACGATGGGAACGGCGGTGAACCATGTTGCAAAAAACGAACACAATGTTCCAAGGTACAGGCGTTTTTGATACGGTCCGATCCATTTTATGATTCTTGCAATAATCTTAAACATATCTCTCCTCCCGTTTTGAACTCAGGGCCCATTTTTTGGCACCCGTATGTGCATGCCACAGCCGTTCATACAACGGACAGTTTGTTACCAGCTCGTCATGTGTTCCAAGTCCGACCACATTTCCTTTTTCCAGCACTGCGATTTGATCCGCATTCTTAACCGTCGACAGCCGGTGTGCGATCACCAGCAAGGTTTTTCCTTTCGAAAGACGCATGATCGCCTTTTGAATCTTTTCTTCGTTTTGCGGATCCGTGAACGCCGTGGCTTCATCCAAAATCACGATCGGAGCATCTTTTAATATGGCTCTGGCAAGTGCGATCCTCTGCTTTTCTCCTCCTGAGAGAAACCGGCCGGCTTCCCCTGCCAAAGTATCCCATCCATGTTCCAATCGACGGACAAACTCCTCACATTGCGCCGCTTTCGCCGCATCATACACCTCATCGTCCGTGGCATTTTGTTTCCCGATTCGAATATTTTCTTTTAAGGAACAGTGGAAGAGAAAATTATCCTGCGTCACAAAACTGACGATATTCGAAAGCTCCGGGAGGGGAATGTTTCTGACATCCACATTTCCGATGGTAATGCTGCCCTCTTTCATATCCCAGAACCGGTCGATCAGTCTGGCAATCGTACTTTTCCCGCTTCCGGACGGTCCCACCAAAGCGGTTACCTTGCCCTGCCGGATATCCAGATTGATTCCGTGCAATACTTCTTTGCCATTCTCGTCCGTGTAGGAAAATCGAACATCTTTTAATGAAATGGAGTATTCCTTCGGTATTTCATATGCATTTCCCGCTTGCAGTACCGGCATGGATAGGATCTCATCGGCTGCCAAAAGGGCATATTCGATGGTCTTTCCCATATTTACATAGGTCGTAAACTTGATCAGCGGCGCAATCAGACCAAGCGCCAGTATACAGCAGACGGTAAATTCCGACACCGACAAAGATCCTTTGATAAAAAGCCATAACCCTATGGGCACGGTAAACAACAGTGTACTTGGCAGAACACTTGCCAGCATCGTCAGCCCTTTCCGGCTGTTTTGATACCAGTCCAGCGTGAAATGCCGAAAAGATTTGACCGCACCGGCAAACTTCTCATAGGAGGAAGCGGTTTGATGAAAGGTTTTTACAACCTCGATTCCTTCGATGTATTCTACAATTACATTGTTTACCTGCTCATTGGCTTTCATATATGCCGCATACTTCTCATGAAACAGCTCGCGCTTCTTTTTATCCGTCATCGGCATCATACAAAGCGGCAGAGTTGCCAAAGTTGCAAGAGCCATCCGCCAGTCAATCGTGATCAGATAAAAAAACATGGCAAGCGGCAGGATCAAACCGGCACCGACCTCCGGAATGACATGGGCAAGCGGCAATTCGATTGTGCTTACCTTGTCCAGAAACACATCCTTCATTCGTCCGGCGGAGTGTGCCGTCACTTCTCCCAAAGGGGCATTCAGAAGTCTTTTTGCCATCTGGATTCGGATTTGCTCCAGAATGGTATAGGCGGATATATGCGCAAATGTCGTGGAAACGGCATAAGCCGATACATGGACGAGAAAACCGGCAACGCACATCAGGCACCAAAACCGCAATGCCCCGGCGTCCGGATTTCCCTTCATGATTTCTTCGATCAGCGAATAGACTGCAAAAAAAGGAATGATGCCTCCAAATACGCTCAGAACGGCAAAAAGAACCGCCAATATCATCTTCCCTTTGCACATGCCTGCAAAGGACATCAATGTTTGAAACAAATTTCTTTTTTTCATGGATTTCTCCTTTATATAAAACGGATTGACCAAATGCAAAGATCGGTCAATCCAAATGTAGCAGATTTTTCACTTTGTGTCTTTCCCGTTTCAGTCGTTTTTATCCAATCGGGCGTTTTTTTCGATATGCCAGCGGAGAACACCCCATGATGGACTTAAACGCGGTCGAAAACTTACCCGGACTCTCATAACCCATCTCATTTGCGATTTCCAAAACACTTCGATGTCTTTCATTTCGCAGCAAGGCTGCCGCCTGATTGATCCGGTAGGAGCGCATATACGAGAAAATCGAATCTCCGTAAATCGCTTTGAAAATTTTCTTCATGGAGGTCATCGGAAAATCAAATCTTTCGGACAGCTCCTCCAATGTAAAATGCACGGAGAGATTTTCCGTCATCAGCGTGTGTATGGCCTTTGCTTTTTCCGCATATTCTTTGAAAAAATACGGCCTTTCCGTTTGTTTTTCGGGAACTTCCAGTGCCGTCAGATACAAAAGCAATTCCTGTATTTTAACCCGAAACCATTGCAATCGGATTTGCGACGGAACCGTATACAGATCCGTAAAAATGCGTTCCAAACCCGAGTCCCTCTGCAAAACCATATTGACGCGTCCGTCACAGTATTTTCTTTTCAACTCGTCCAAATTCAGTGGAAATTGCTTCAAATAAGCGCTCATCCCGTCTTTTGCCTTTTCCAGATCAAAGACGACGCTCACACCGTGATAGTGCCCGGACGGAAACTCCACATGACGCTCTCCGCTTTTCCTGATATCAAAAAAGACATCGCCGGATGACAGATACAAATAGGCTCCGTTTGCAATTTCCTGTTCGATTCGTCCCTCGCGGCAATGGTCAATACATAGCATTTTTGCGCCGACAGTGAAACAGGATTCAATCTGTTTCATATGAAAATCGTTGAACAGCAAAAAGACTCCCGGAAAAACCAGGTAATAACTCATAAGTCCGTCACCCTGTTCCCCGCGAATCTGAATAATCCGTCTGTATTCATCCTCCACAAGAGTTTGTACTCTGGTATCATAAAACAATGCTCCGGATCCTTCCTTTTGCCCTTCGTCATTCATATCTGTCTCCCGTCTTATAATGCTGCATGGTGTAAAAATCGCTGCGTTTTAAGCAGGAATGTCCATCCCTCTTTCCGTTCGTTATTCCTAACAGCAATATCATAACCCGATTTCCAAAAAAAATCTTTCCCGTTTCGGTTGTTTTTATCCATTCGGTCGACTCGATTCCCCTATCCTTCCTCGGCAAGAATTTCCGCTATTTTTTCAAATGTATTGCCATTTCTTATGGTTATCTGCTTATAGAAGTTTTGCTTTAATAATTTTTTATGGTACGTTGTCTTAAGGAATTCTCTTTCATCATATTTCCCCCAATAGACCGCCAGATTGCCGATATAAACAATCTCGTTATACAGTTCGATATTATTTACAAATGCAAGAACTTCGGTTTTGTCAATGTTTTGTGAGAAAAACAAAACATCTTTTCTTGCCGGGTTTTCTTTCCACCCACATTTATTCCGCGCAACAAAAGGACATACCTCATATCATCCCCCTTGATTTCCGGACTTTTTCAT
>JBHAEV010000158.1:0-2956 GCA_041855735.1 Lachnospiraceae bacterium | reverse complement strand
TGTTGATCAGATCGCTGTGCCGACCCGCCTGTACCAGTTTTCCGGCATCGATGACTAAGATTTGATCCGCTTTTCTCACTGTAGAGAGTCTGTGCGCAATGGAAATCACCGTATGCCCTTTGGACAATTCTTCGATGGCTGCCAAAATCTCATATTCATTCTCAGGGTCCACCGAGCTGGTCGCTTCATCCAGAAGAATAATCGGCGCATCTTTCAATAAGGCTCTGGCTATGGAAATCCGCTGCTTTTCCCCTCCGGAAAGGGAACTGCCTCCCTCTCCGACCATCGTGCGATAACCATCGGGAAGTTCCATGATAAACTCATGACAATGCGCCTTTTTTGCGGCTTCCATCACTTCTTCGCGACTTGCCTTCGGATTTGCGAAACGGATATTGTTCTCGATGGTGTCCCGGAAAAGATACACATCCTGAAACACAAGAGAAAGATTCTTCAGTAATTTTTCGACCGGATAATCCCGGATATTCTTGCCTCCCAATCGAATTTCACCGCTGTCGACATCGTAGAAGCGGGATATCAAATTGATGATCGTGGTTTTGCCCGAACCGGACGGTCCCACAATGGCTGTCTTCGAGCCCTGCGGGATCGTAAAGGAGAGGTCTTTCAAAACGGTATTTCTTTTGTTGTAGCCGAAACGAACCTTGTCAAACACAATATCCCGGTTTTCCCCGACTTCCGATATGCCCTCGCTTGTTTCGGGAATATCCAGAACCTCATCCAAATACTGCATATTGGCTGGATTTTTAACCATCAGTATTGCAGCGTTTTCCAGTTGTCTCAGACCGCCGAAAAGCATAAAGCCCGCCGCCGAAACGGTGAGCGCCTGCGGCAGCATCACCTCGCCCATTGTATAAAGATAACAGGAATACAGCGAAACCAACAGGCTCGAAAGGTTAATGGCGGTCATGAAGATTCTGGAACAAATGACAAAAACCATCTCAAAATGCGCCTGTGCCTGCCTCAACTCCTCCGAGGCATTTTTCAAATTCGAATGAATTTCTTCCACAACTGCGGCATCCGCCGACGGAAAACTGCGAAGCACGGGAATACCGCTGATCCCGTCTACCAGAGCGTCCCCCACCTTGGTAATGGCGGCGTGTTCGCACACAATCTCTTTCCTGGCCAGTTTTACCATAAAAAATACGCACAGCCAGATCAGAAACAGACAAACCAAGGTCAGAAATCCGATTTTGATATTTACGCCGAACATTCCGATTAACAGAAAAACGGATATGGAGACGCCGGAAACCGCAAAATCAATACTCATGGAGCAGTAGTTTTCCAGGCTCCTCATCACATTGGTGAATGCCGCCATAATCCTGGAAAGCCTGTGTTCGGCAAAATAACCCATCGGGGCTTTTTTCAGTTTTTCTCCGACCGCAAGCCGGTAATCTTTGAAAATACCGAAAAAAACTCCGTCGTTAAGGCTGCACTTCCCCCATCCGGTTAAAAAATTAAAAAGGAGCGAAGCGAACAATACTCCGAAAATCGTTCCGATCGAACGCGCGGAAGTATCGCCCAGCCGGTCGAATGCCAGAAAGAGTGCGAAAAATCCGAATAAAATCGAAAGATTTTGCAGAAAAATAAGGGATATACCGGCTTTCAGACGGTTTTTATACTGTCCGGCCAATTTCAACGACAATGCAATGAACTTCATATCTGTTCCTCCCCGTTATACTGTTTCCAAAGTTTTGCATACAGCGGTACATTCATCAATTCTTCATGTCTGCCTCCGGCAATGATTCTTCCCTTTTCAATCAGAATGATTTGGTGTGCCTGTTTGATTGTATTCAGGCGATGTGCAACCATCAGCAGATTTTTCCCCTTTACAAGATGAGAAATCGCTTCCTGAATCAGTGCTTCATTTTCCGGATCGGCATAGGCGGTTGCTTCGTCCAAAATTATGGTGGATGCCGGTTTCAAAATGGCTCTTGCAAGCGTTATGCGTTGACGTTCCCCTCCCGACATCGCACCGCCCGCATCTCCCGCCTTGGTGTCGTATCCGTCGGGCAGCGCCATGATAAACTCGTGGCAATGTGCGGCTTTTGCCGCTGCAATCATCTCCTCTTTTGTTGCGTCGGGCTTGCCGAGAAGAATATTGTCCTTGATGCTGACATCAAACAGGAAATTATCCTGAGATACATAAGAAATCTCTTCGGCAAGCTGCGTAAAGGAAATATTCTTTGTGTCCACACCGCCGATTGCAATCGTTCCCGATGACACATCCCAAAATCCTGCCAAAAGTTTCGCAATCGTCGACTTTCCTCCGCCGGACGGTCCGACGAGCGCGGTCACTTCCCCGGGTCTTGTTTCAAACGTAATGTCGTGCAGCACCTCTTTCCCGTCGTGATAGGAAAAACATACCTTCTCAAATCGAATTCCCCGCTCATGGTCGATCACCGCTTTTGGCTCCGCATCGGGGCGATTCTGTGGGGGTATGTCCAGCAGCTCCTTTATCGGTATCCAATTGTTGGAAGCCATCTGAAAAAGTTCAAAACTCATCAATATGGAAAAGGCCTGCGGCAGTATGGAAATCGGAAGGATCAGGGATAAGATCAGGGTTTCGATGCCTATTCCCCCCCGTCCGTACAGATAAAAAGCCAGAGGCATACTCACCAGCTGCGGCGTCATCAAAGCGGCGGTCATCAATGCTTTGCCCAACCAGCTTTGCTTCCACCACTTCATCGTGGAGAAATGATAGAATTTCACCGCATCGGCAAATTTTCCGTAAGAGATCTTATCTTGAACAAATGCTTTGATGACCGGAATTCCGCGAACATATTCCGCACTTCTGTCCGCAACATTGGCATAGCTCGACAGCCATACCGCCATCCTTGCACGGTACTTGTACATCATTGTCGCCATGCCGGCAATAGCGATCGGCAGCGGCGCAAAAATCGACAATCCGATGCGCCAATCCAAAAAGAACAAAATGATA
>JBHAEV010000157.1:0-10294 GCA_041855735.1 Lachnospiraceae bacterium | reverse complement strand
TTCAGATTTTCGGAGAATGTGTGGAGATTCGTCGGAGATTCCTGTTTTTTTGTCAACAGATTGTCTTTGTCATGATTTCCGCGAAGATAATAAAAATGAATGTCGTTGTACTTTCGAATATTGGTCAGCAAAACACTTCTGGTTTCCTCCGAAATCAAATCCGAATCCAGCAGATCTCCTGCAATGATGATCGCATTTACTTTATTTGCCGCCGCAAAATCGAACATTCGGATCATGGTATTTCGAATCTCATGATTCCTTTGTTTCACGGATGCATCCGGATTCGTGATATTCGCATCCAAATGTATATCCGCACAATGTATGATTTTCATAAATAACCGCTTTCTCCATGGGTTTACAATATGGCTCTAAAAACCGATCGAAGTCCATCCTGAGTTCTCGTAATGGACTGAAATTCGCGGTGGTATTATTTATGATCGGTTTTCTCCTGAAACTTCTCCTTTTGAATGATGAATCTCTCATGCATCCCTTCCCCGATCATGCCCCTTTCATCATAGGCTTCCACCTTAAACACCAGTCTTCTTTTGTCCATTTCCACCAGCTTTGTCTTTGCATGCACCTTCATCCCGACCGGGGTGGCAGCCAGGTGTTTGATATTGACCAGAGTCCCGACGGTTGACATTCCATCCTCCAGGTGGGGAGCCACACTTTCATACGCGGCTGTCTCCATCAGTGCGATCATTGCCGGCGTTGCGTATACCAACAGATTCCCGCTGTGTACCACCGATGCGGTTTTTTCCATACTTACCGTTTCTTCCGAGTATCCCTTTATTCCGATTTCCAGCATATGCCCTCCTTGATTTTGCAGGTTTTCGTTCTTCCTGTCCCGCTTCATGCCAAAACTGTCACATAATGTGAATGTTCCCGGATGCAGTCTTTCATCCATATTCATGAATTGCCGATGACCGAACTGCTACCAGTTTATCATATTTTTCGGTTATTTTCCATCAAAAAGAAGCAGCCTCCTTCGACTGCTCCTTCGAAATAACCGGATGTTTATCCACTACATCATGCCCATGCCCGCTCCCGGAGGCATGGCAGGTGCATCTTCTTTGATATTTGCCACAACACTTTCCGTGGTCAATAAGGTGCTTGCTACGGAATTTGCGTTTTGCAGTGCCGATCTGGTTACTTTCGCCGGATCCAAAATACCGGATTTCACCATATCCACATACTCTTCCTTGTAGGCATCAAATCCGATTCCCTCTGCGGACTCTTTCACCTTGCTTACGATCACGCTGCCTTCCAGTCCCGCATTTTCCGCAATTCTGAAAAGAGGTGCTTCCAAAGCCTTCAGAATGATTCTGGCACCGATCTTCTCATCGCCGTCCAGCTCATCCACAAGCTTTGCCACATCCTTGCTGACATGGATGTATGCGGAACCGCCGCCGCCGACAATGCCTTCTTCCACAGCCGCTCTGGTCGCGTTCAATGCATCTTCCATGCGCAGCTTGGCTTCCTTCATCTCGGTCTCGGTTGCCGCACCGACACGAATCACAGCCACGCCGCCTGCCAGCTTCGCAAGTCTTTCCTGCAGCTTCTCCTTGTCAAACTCGGAAGTTGTTTCCGCAATCTGCGTCTTGATCTGCTGGATTCTCTTTGTGATCTCATCCTTCTCGCCCGATCCGTCCACAATGATCGTATTCTCTTTTTGGATCTTAACGGATTTTGCACGTCCAAGCATGTCAAAACTTGCATCCGCGAGATTGATTCCCACTTCATCGCTGATCACGGTCGCCCCTGTCAAAATAGCAATATCTCTCAGCATTTCTTTTCTGCGGTCTCCGAAGCCCGGCGCCTTTACCGCAGCAACATTGAAAGTACCTCTTAACTTATTGACAATCAAAGTTGTGAGTGCTTCGCCCTCCACATCTTCCGCAATAATCAAAAGCTTCTGTCCCGTCTTGACAATCTCCTCCAGGATCAGTAAAATCTCCTGAATATTGTTGATCTTCTTATCCGTGATTAAAATGTACGGATTGTCGAGATTCGCTTCCATCTTCTCCATATCGGTACACATGTACGCGGAGATATATCCTCTGTCAAATTGCATACCCTCAACCAGAGCGAGTTCCGTCTTCATGGTCTTGGACTCTTCAATCGAAATCACACCGTCTTTGGTCACTTTTTCCATGGCGTCCGCTACCAGTTGTCCGACTTCGTCATCGGAAGCGGATATTGCGGCAACTCTTGCAATCTGTTCTTTACCGCCCACCGGAACGCTCAATTTGGAAATCGCCTCCACCGCAAGCTCGGTTGCCTTTCTCATGCCTTTTCTGAGTACAATCGGATTGGCACCGGCCGTGATATTCTTCATACCTTCGTTGATCATGGCCTGTGCGAGTACAGTTGCCGTAGTGGTTCCGTCACCTGCCACATCATTGGTCTTCGTTGCGACCTCTTTCACAAGCTGCGCTCCCATGTTCTCAAACGGATCCGCAAGCTCCACTTCCTTCGCAATCGTCACACCGTCATTGGTGATCAGCGGCGGTCCGAAACTCTTGTCCAGTACCACATTTCTGCCCTTCGGTCCCAAAGTCACGCGTACCGTGTCCGCCAGCTGATTGACGCCGCTTTCCAGCGCCTTTCTGGCTTCCACACCATATTTAATTTCTTTTGCCATTCTTCCTCCTGCATCGAAATCGTATTTCGACTTAATCTGTTTTTTTCTGTATTACTGAATGATTGCTAAAATATCATTTTGCTTAACCACGATAAAGTTCTCTCCGTCCAGCTCGACTTCCGTACCCGAATATTTGGAATAGATGACCTTATCGCCGACTTTTACCTGCATGGTAATCTCTTTTCCGTCAACCACTCCGCCCGGTCCGACTGCCACCACCTCGCCCTGCGACGGCTTTTCCTTCGCCTGTCCGGTTAAGATAATGCCGGAAGCCGTTGTTTCCTCTGCAACAACCGCCTTTAATACGACTCTATCAAATAATGGTTTTAAACTCATGTCTTACCTCCTTTGTTTTTCATAAATAAGAGTATACAAAAAATTACTAGCACTGTCAAGTGTTGAGTGCTAAAATATAAATAAAAATGTGTACCTCATCACTTCCCGTATTTTCCTTCGCTTTTGAATCGCCGCAACATTGCTTTTGAACCACCGCAGCACGGCTTTTGAGTCACTGCAACATTGCCTTGCACGCATTCCCCATCATATAGTATAATTATTCTGAACATGCATCTTGCTGAAACTGCAACATTCGGTACGAAGAAAGGAAATCAATGGATCAACTTACCCTAAATCAATACAACAGGGATTTCTCAAGGATCGCAGAAAGTTATCAATTATTGAAAGATCAGAAAATCACTTTGGATGAATACCGAACCATATCCGGAAAGTACGGCATATACCCCCAGCCCGATTATGAAACCGATGACCTGCATCTGGTTCGCTTTCGTGTGGCTGCCGGTCGCCTGAATAAGAGCAAACTGCGTTTTTTGCTGATGTCCATTGCAAAATACAAGATTGCTCAAATAAAACTGATTCACACGCAAAGCATCCAGATTCATGATTTAAGTCTGGATCGGATCTTTCAACTGATTCTGGAAGCATATGAGTACGGGCTCATCAGCCTTGGCAGCGGATCGAATTTCCCGAGAAATGTAGTATGTTCTCCTCTCTCCGGTGTGGAGGAAGGCGAATATGTCAATGTCATGCCGTATGCGGAGATTGCCAATCAGTTTTTGGTGGAGCAGATGGAAAGTATCCGCCTGCCCGACAAATTGGAAATCGCATTCTCAAATTCTCCGAAGAATGTCAGTCGCGCCACCTTTACCGATCTCGGTTTTGCGGCAAAAAACAACAAATGCTTTGAAGTCTATATTGCAGGCGGTCTGGCCGTCGAACCGAAGCCGGGTGTTTTGGTCGGAAGCAATATCAGTCCCAGAAAAATACTGTACTACATCATGGCGATGATCCAATTGTATTCCAAACACGGTATTTTCCATGATCGATCAAAATCCAGAAGTTCCTATCTGCAAAGAATCTTCAGCAGGGAAGAGCTCATCGGAGAATACCGGCGTGAGCTGGATCTTTTGCTCGGCGGAATTGATTTGGATATCCATCATTCTCCACGCTCGGTCACAAAGACGGGGGATGAAAGCATTGAAACCAATCGCCGGATTTTCAGACAGAAACAAAAAAACCTGTACTATGTCGAGTATAAACCGGTTTGCGGTTACATGGATGCCGAAAGTTTCAAACGTATTTACAGCAATGTGGAACCGCTGAATCAGGTGGAAATTCGCATTACTCCGGCGAGCAGTCTGTACATCATCAATCTGAATGCGAAAGAGGCAAGAAAAGTATATGAGGCAACCGCCGGCGGTGCGGACAATTCTCTGGAAGCCGCATTCACCTGTGCCGGAAGCAGATATTGCACCCGCGGACTTGCCGATACGGACGGATTGCTTTTAAAAAGCATCGAGAAATTCAAATCGGAAAATGTTCATTCGGATTTTCTTCCGCAGATTCGAATTTCCGGTTGCGAAATCTCCTGCAGTTCGCACCAGGTTGCCGGGCTCGGTTTTCAGGGCATAAAGTCCAAAGATTCGGATGAATTCCTAGTCTTCCATTCCGGAAATGATGCACAGGGCAAGGAAGTATTTTCGGAGTCCGATGCGGTCATGACGGCAAAACAGATTCCCGACTTTTTATTTGCACTGCAAAAAGAATTGAAGCAAGTCAATATGAGCTACCGGGACTGGATCTTGCATTTTCCGGACAAAATGGATTCCCTGATTCAACAATTTTCAAAATAAAGGAGCTGTCGGAAATTTCCGACAGCTCCTTTCCACAATGACCGCTCGTCTCCGTGCAGGTTTTTCCCTGTAAACATATTCTCTTTTGGAATCTTTGCCACATAAAAAGACGAAAGCGAAAGCTTTCGTCTAAAGAAATCCCATTACTTGTTCTGCTTCTCCAATACGTTTGCAGGAGCATCCTTTGCACCGATATTGAACTGATCCCAGTTGAGTGTGATGTCGATGTGAGCCGTTCTTTCCTGAGTCTTCTCATCATCGCTCTTCTCATTGATCTTCTCGGAAGTACCGGTTGTATACTTTCCTTCCAGATCCGGATCCATAGCGATACCGATGATAAGATCCATTCTGTGCTCGGTTGACGGGCTTGTCAGGATCACATTGTTCTTCAATGCTTCCTTCACCTTTGCAGGATCCAGAGCCTTCAGTGCGGATAATCTGAGGAAGTCTACGCCGCCCACACGGAAAATGTCTTCGCTGTTTACACCGAGACTCTTAACCAGGGTAAATACTTCCTTCTCGCTTCCGTTGCCTTCGTCGTGAATATAGAGAGCAACACCCAACATCTTCTCCATCTCTTCGGAAGTACTGGTCTGATCATTGTAAATGCTTGCATCAAACTTGATATTGGAAAGCTTAGCCGCCAAGGTACCGAGGTTCAAAATGTCCGTTCTGAACGCCTGTGCATAACCCGGATACATATTCTGAATCTCCAGGCTGATCAAGTCGCTGCCATTGGTGTTTGCACTTGTGTAAGGTCCAACCTGTCTGTCGATCGGCTTCGCATCGGTCAGTTCCGCAGAAAACTCAACATTGTTGTACTGCTTGGAAGTCTTGTAGTACTCCTCAACCGTTCCTTTAGCTGCGATCGCATTGTAATCGGAAGTGCCTCTAAGGAAGAAGTCTGCCGGAAGATATCCATTCTCGCCGATACCGTCAACGATCGACCAACCCTTATTTTCATCTTGATACTGCGCATACAATCCGAGATCCGCAAATCTTACCTCAAACTCGCCGGTCGTAGCTCTTGCCTTTACCTTAAGGGTATTTGTCCAAGCTGCATATCCAGTACCTGTCAAAACCATGGCAAGTGCCAATGCACCCGCAATAATACTCTTTTTATTTGTCTTTCTCATGTTCTCTCCTAATCTCAATCTCCACTATGTTCTCTAATCTTTACTTTTGTTCGCACATTCAAATCGATTTGATGAGTTTATTATATCACAATCCGTTCACAATACATTGTACCTAAGATTATTTTTTTCTACCTCTTTCGTTTATTTTTTCTCAATTCATTTCATTCTTTCTTCATATACGAACACCTTATCCCTGGTATACAGATAAAATTTATTATCCACCGGTAAATTCTGTGCATCGAACTGTATGAGAATCAGTTCGCGGATATCCTCCGAATGATTCAACATCGCATCGAAATCCGAAAGTTCCAGCACGCTGAGTTCATGAAAAGGCGGCAGCTGCGAAACTCCGACAATGCGCTCCTCGTGTTTCTTTAAAATCTTTCTCAAGACCATCTTTCGCCGTGTTTTCGGATCCGGAGCTTTTGTCAGCAGCAATGCAACAATCCACAATATGATGCCCGATGCGAGCAAAGCGACAGCGGAGTATATCAACATCGGCTGCTTCTTTATCGTAACGACATCCGCCACCGTTGCGTTTTCCGATTCATTGACCGCCTCCGGTTTCATAATGCTGTAATACACATCCGTGCTGTTGATCGGCAAACCCACTTTATGAGAAAACGTTTTTTCCTGCGGTTTCTGTTCATCCTCGATATAAACGGTTCCGGAAAGAATAACATTGAATTCCTTATTCGCAGATCCGCCCATTTCCTCTTCAATCTGTGCAACCAGAGTCGAAAAATCCGCCGGTCTTACCTCAACGGCCTCCTGCAAACGGAACTCACCCGTCCCGTCGATTTTTCCCTCAGCCAGTCGGTATTTCTTTTCATAAATCGTACTGACCGACTGCTCATTCATCTGGAATGCATGCAAAACCGCCTCAACGGTATAGTCACCGCTCAATTTGGAACTGTTCGTCACCCGCCATACACTGTCAAATCGAATCCGGATCAGATCCGTCAGTTTGAGCGAATACACCCGGCCTTCCGGCAGCCATTCCTCTTCAAACACCGTATTCGGCAATAATTTCACATCATATCCGACTTCATTCTGATGTTCATAGGTGTACAGAATCTTTTCCACTTCCTCCGTTTCGGGCATATTCCCGAAATAAAAAAGAATTCCGGATGCAATGAAAAAAATCAATCCCAGGAAGAGAATTCCCCCGCGAAACAAGACGGATGCCGGATAACGAAAGGACAAAAAATCCCCCTTTTTTTCGGGTTTCCGTTCTTTTTGTGCAGCATCCTTTTGCTTGTCTTCCGTTTGCACCATGCCCAAGTCGACTTTTTTTGTCAAATCCGTCTGATTTTCCTGTTCTCTCGCTATCTTTTCGTTCAACTCCTGCATTTTCATCTCCGCCTTATTTTAATCTTCATTCCCTTCGATTGCCGGTTTGTCCACGACTCCTTCCGGTGCTTCCCGGTTCCCTCGAATCAACATCACCGGAATCCCGATTTTCGGAATGGTAAATACCTGTTTGCCGTTTATTTCCGTCAACTCCACGATATCTTCATCTTCGGAAACATTATTGTCACCCTTGGTTCGAAATGAATAGTTTCCCGAACTGTCAATCAAAACTTCAATAATCCGATGCGTAATGTTGATATCGTCCCGTTTGAAATTAATGACATCACCGACCTGATAATTCTCCGCCTCTTCCTGATCGGAAACTTTCTTGATCAGGATCATATCTCCCGGCATGATGAGGGGCTCCATGCTACCTGTCAGGATCACGGACGGGTAGATCGGAAATACTCCCACACTGAACCAAATGATCAGAATGGTGAATACCAGACTGAAGATATAACCGGGCGTAATCGTTTCCCTCTGATCCCTTCTCCCGCTGTGAACCGCAACTGCGTTCTCACCGATATGCATGGCATAGAGGATCGGAAAAATAATTCCGACTGCGGACTCCGCCAGCCAGGTCAGATCCGGCAAAAACGGAAATAATCGGACAAACAACACGTATGTCAACGCATATCCCGCCGATGCACGAAAACCTCCGAAATACGAAAGTACGGTCAGCAATACACCGGTTGCCAAAGACGGTACGGTGTATTGCGCAATGTATATGACGATCTCGCTGTTCGATTTCAACTGGTTAAAATTCGGCAAATGCCAATCCGACAATACGATCACAATCAAGAGCAGAAATATCTTCGAAGCAATTGTTTTTCTCCATGTATTGGTAATGATGTATTCTCGAATTTTTTCCCTGGCCAAAATCACCGGGACAACCGTCAGAACATTCAGAACAATCCCTTCCAAAGAAGTGTCATAGGGCGTTCTTTTTATCTCGGAAAGCATGGCACCGATAAAGAAGGAAATTGCAACGAAAATCAAGGCTCCGGTTATTGCCTGAAAAAAAATCTGTTTTCGAACCGCAAGCCTTGTCGGAAAATTCCCGTTCCGCAACGCCAATGAAACCGCAATAAACAGCAGTGTCATATAGATGCCGCCATAATACGGCGAACTGTTGAAAAATGCCGAAACGGCCGGAATCTTTAATACTCCGACTGCAAGCAGCAGGATTATGGATATAACATATGTCACCATAGACAGCTTCTCTTATTCGGCAGGAACGGTTTCCGCCTGCGAATTCGTTTCCTGATTTTGCGTTGCATCCAATGCCGATGTTTCCGTTGTCTGAACTTCCTCACTTGACGGAAGCTGCGCCTGCGTTTCCTGCAACTGTGTTTCCTGCAGCTGCGTTTCCCGAATACCCGCATCCTGTGCCTGTGTGTCCTGCACATTTTCCGCAGATGTGGCCTCCGTGCTCACATCTTTTGCAGCATCGCTTGCTTGTGCGTCGGATTCCGATCCCGCCGCTTCGGTCAAATCATTGATCAATGTCTCCTCTTCCTCCGGTGCAAAGATTGCAACCGGATAAACCATCGGGATCTTCGTATCCAATTTCACTTCCTGCGTCCAATACGCATGGACAGTACCGACAAAAACGAAAGTAAATATGGCCGCTATTGCAATAAATGTCTTTTTTTTCATAGTCCCTCCCTATTTATTCGCTTGTTTGTTGAACTGCTCCAGATGAAATGAAATCTGAGCATCGTATTCCACCATCACACCGTCATATTCGCTCTTCTTATCCGAAACCGTCAGCTCTTCCACCTTGGTGTCCAGCGTCAATTCCGTCGGAAGCGCGGTCAGCAACTCTCTGCTCTCATCCGTAAGTTCCAGATAAACGCTGCCGTAGTATGTGTCGTCTTTGATTTCCACGGATCGGTATACATGAAAAGAAATATCCTGCAAAAACTCCGCAGGAAGATTTGCATACTCATAGACCGTCTGATTAAATGACAAATAGCCGCCCTTCGCATGGAAAACCAATGCCTCCTCCCTGGAAAAATCGACTTCATACTCGAAAAGTCTTGTCTTGTCGTCGGAATCCGTAGGCTCAATCGGGAATGTAATCTGCAGATATCTTCCCTCTTCCAGCAATTCCGACGGAATTCCGGAGTTGAACGTAAATTCCGCATTCTTCATATTGTCAATTCCGTTGAACGAAAAATCCAATAATTCGACATAATTCCCCTGTAAGTCCACGATTCGTGCCGCATGCCCCGCTTCCCCGAGCTTGAAATCAAACTTGTCCGTACTCAGTTTTGCGGTCACCAAATGTTCCCTTGTCCATACGGCATAGGATGTTCCCATGACCCCCAGAGCCAAAATGATGGCTCCGGCAACATACATTTTACCGAACTTCACTCTCCTCTTCTTTATCATCTCTACCTACTTTCATCACCAAGCGCTATGCTCTCACCCCTATCCATCATTTTCCCGCATTCCAGCACCTTCCGTGCATGCGTCAAAAACAATCACTTCTCTATATTATTCAAACCGTTATATTTCCCGGCAAAAATAACCGCACTCACTCTGTTTTTCAAATTCAGCTTGGATAGAATATTGCTGATGTGTTTCTTTACGGTTCCTTCCGAAATCATCAGCTCTTCACCGATGGAGGCGTTTTTCTTTCCCTCTCCCAGAAGTTTCAGAATCTCCCGCTCTCTCTCCGTCAATGTATCCATCCGTTTTTCTTCTTCCGTGGCCTTATGCACACTTTCCATCATCGTCTGCGAATAGAATGTCCCTCCGCCCTCCACGACCCTCAATCCGTACAGGATCTCTTCGACCATGGCGTCCTTCAGTACAAAGGCGTCCACTTCCAGTTCCCTGGCTTTCAAAAAGTCGGATTTTTTGGAAGATGATGTCAGTAAAATCAGTTTTACCGGTATTCCCGACTCCCTGACTTTTTCAATAAAATCGAACCCGCTCTCATTGGACAGGTATAAATCCACAAATGCAATTTTTACCTCTTTTTCTTTGACGATTTTAAGCGC
>JBHAEV010000156.1:0-2613 GCA_041855735.1 Lachnospiraceae bacterium | reverse complement strand
CGAGTCCAAGAAAAACACCTACGAAATGACCAAAATCAATCTGAGCGATTGCCTGACGGAAAGGGTGTTGAATCTGGAAGTGCTGGCATTTGAAAAGGGAATTGAGATTGAGGATCGGATTTCGGAAAACCTGACTCTGGTTGCCAATGAAAATGCATTAAAACAGCTCTTCACCATATTGCTGGACAATGCCATAAAGTATTGCAATGAGAAAAAACTCATCAAGGTAAGCGCTTTGAAAACGGATGCCGTCATCCAGGTCCGGATCTACAACACATCCGCACCGCTTGACAAAGAGGTGGCGGAGCATATTTTTGAACGCTTCTACCGTGCCGACGCATCCCGGCAAAGAAGCGAGGGCGGCTACGGCTTGGGACTTTCCATCGCCCAGAATATCGCAAACATGCACAAGGCAAAGCTCTTTGTTGTCAACGAAGAAGGCGGCGTGGCTTTCGTACTTGAGTTTCGAACCCGAAAATAAATCCGTATTACAGTCCCAAAAAATCGCTCATCACATAGTTTGCAAAATCTAGGCCCTTTTCCGTTAAAAACAGATAGGGCTCCTTATATTCCAAAAGTCCCAGTTGAATATGCTTTCCGATCGGCACAGCGCATCGAACAAAGGGATCTTCGCCGAACTTCTCCTGAAACTTCTCCAGATTGACTCCCTTCGTCAATCGAAGTCCGAGGAAAAAGAACTCTTCCATCCCTGCCGCTTTGTCCACATCTTCAATATCCTGATAGCAGGAAGTCAGATCCTTTTTCATCAATATCTTCATGTACTTCGGCAAGCTCTTTTCCACATGAAATCGCTTGCCCAGCACATAGGAATGCGCACCGAGTCCGAGTCCCAGATACTCCGCACCAGTCCAGTATCCGTAATTGTGGCGACATTCATAGCCCGGTTTCGCATAATTGCTGATTTCGTATTGCTCATAGCCGTGTTCCGTCAAATATTTTCTGGCAAGGTGGTACATCCGCCTCTCCGTATCTTCATCCGCCAGCTCCTCCCGATTCTTTGCATTGTTATGATAATGCCTGTAAAACGGTGTATCCGGCTCCAGAATCAATGAGTATACGGAGATATGTTCCGGTTTCAGCCGCACGATTCTTCGCAAACTCTCCTTGTACGTCGCCGGGGTCTGGTTCGGAATCGCGCTCATCAAATCCACATTGGTATTGGTAAAACCCGCCTCCCGAACCATCTGGAAACATTCCAGAAAATCCTCAAAGGTATGAATCCTCCCGAGTTTTTTCAGCTCTTCATTGACCGTGCTCTGCAGCCCGATGCTGATCCGATTGATTCCGCTTTGACGGTAATATTTCAGCTTGTCGACGCTCACCGTACCCGGATTGCATTCAATCGTAATCTCGGCAGATGCCGCCACCAAAAAACTTTCGTATATGGCGCTCATGATATTGACAATCCAGGTTCCTTTCAACAATGTGGGGGTGCCTCCTCCGATATAAATCGTGCTGATATAATAGTCGGAATATTGTCTGCCCTGCGAACGAATCTCATCAATCAGCTGATCCACATAGGGTCTTTGCGACTCTTCCTTTAATACCATCGACACAAAGTCGCAATACCCGCATTTTTTGGCACAGAACGGAATGTGAACATAGAGCTGCAATTCCTTCATGTTCTCCAAATCTTTGATATTTACTTTATTTTTTCGCATCATTCCTCATCCAGTTTCAGCACACTCATAAATGCCTTTTGCGGAACTTCGACGGTTCCGATCTGGCGCATGCGCTTCTTACCTTCTTTTTGTTTCTCCAATAGCTTTCTCTTTCTGGAAATATCACCGCCGTAACACTTTGCCAAAACATCCTTTCGCATCGCTTTCACCGTTTCTCTGGCGATGATTTTCCCGCCGACCGCAGCCTGAATCGGAATTTCAAACAAATGTCTCGGAATCTCTTCCTTCAGACGCTCACACATCCTTCTGCCTCTGTCGTATGCCGATGAGGAATGCACAATAAAGGAAAGCGCATCCACTTCTTCACGGTTGATTAAAATATCCAGTTTGACCAAAGAGGAAGTTTCGTATCCTTTCAACTCATAGTCCAAAGAGGCATAACCCTTGGATCTGGACTTGAGCGCATCAAAAAAGTCATAGATAATCTCATTGAGCGGAAGATTGTACTTCAGTACGGCACGGTTCGCCTCGATGTATTCCATACTGATATACACGCCGCGACGCTCCTGACACAGAGTCATAATCGCGCCGACAAATTCCTTGGTAACCATGATTTCCGCGGATACAATCGGCTCTTCCATATAGTCGATCTCGCTCGGATCCGGCAAATTGGACGGATTGGTCAGCTCCAGCATCTCCCCGTTCGTACGGTGTACGCGGTAGATTACCCCGGGAGCGGTTGTGACCAGGTCCAGATTGTACTCTCTCTCCAGTCGTTCCTGAATGATTTCCAAATGCAGCAGACCGAGAAAGCCGCATCGAAATCCGAAACCGAGCGCAAGAGAAGTTTCCGCTTCATAAAACAATGCCGCATCATTGAGCTGCAATTTCTCCAATGCATCCCGAAGATCCGGATACTTCGCTCCGTCCGCCGGATACAATCCGCAATACACCATCGGCGTTACCTTCT
>JBHAEV010000155.1:0-3610 GCA_041855735.1 Lachnospiraceae bacterium | reverse complement strand
TCCATGTTAACATTAAATAATATCCGACGCAAGCTGTTTGAATCATCATGAATGTAGAAAATGTCGAAAGGAAATTGTATATATCGCATAGGATATGAAATTGATTTCACATTTTTGTCAAACATCCGTCCTATTAAAAATTACTTTTTCACATTTACGATAGTCTTAATTTTAGGTTAATTTATTATCAAATGTGAACGGGAACTCTTTTCCTGTTCACACTTTGTTTTCAATTTGAGGAGCGCAAACACTGTCACGGATTACAAGTTCGGGTTCCAACATTATACTGAATCGGTCCGGTATGATCTCTTCCTTTGCCCCGATGATTTCCAACAGTTTTTCAACCGCATATCCGGATTTTTGCTCCATATCCTGATGCACGGTGGTAAGTGAGGGCCGAACGATTTTTGCCAGGAAATTATCGTCAAAGCCGGTCACGGAAATATCCTCCGGCACGCAAATCCCTCTTTTTTGCAGCTCCAGGATAAGCGACACGGCATAATAATCCGAGGCGCAGCAAATCGCCGTATACTCCCCGGCACGATCACAGGCATCCTCATAGTTTTCATTGTTCTTGTCGGAATCCAGGCGATGCAAAATAACATCTTTGCTCAAGTCAAATCGAATCCCTTCCTCCGCCAATGCCTTTTGCAATCCCAATGCCCGTTCCAAATCCACCCCGAACAGATTGTCGCTGAAAAAAGCAATGTTTTTATGTCCCATATGCATCAGATATTTTCCCATTCGATACATGCCGCCAAAATCGTCAAGTCCCACATTGACCAGCGTCCGAATCTCCTTGTCGAAGTAGCAGTCCACAAAAACCGTCGGCTTCTGATATCGTTTCCTGATTTTTTTCCACTCTTCCCCGATGATTCCAAGCAAAATCAATCCGTCCACATTCCACAAAGAAATGTGGCGGATGATTTCATCGATATCCTCCGAAATGTACAGCATCATAAAATAACCCGATTCCCGGATGTATTTCTCCAATCCTCCGATAAACTCCCCGACAAACGGGTCTTTCAATGCATTGGAAAATTTATTCTTATTGGAGCGCATGGCGACTCCGATAATCTTTGACTCGTTCTGTGCCAGATTTCTGGCACTGATATTCGGAATATAATTGTATTCTTTTAATGTTTCTTCCACTCTTTTGATGGTGACTGCCGATACCTCTTTGGTCTTGCCGTGAATGACATTGGACACGGTAGTGGTACTGACACCGAGCATTTTCGCGATTTCCTTGATGTTCATTGCATCCCCTCGATCATACCTTTGTATCGAAATAAGCCGCTTTTACTCAGGAGGAATTCTCCCCCTGAGTCGGCTCATTACATATGCATCGCCCATTTCCCCGATTATATGGCAACGGCAACGGCTTCATAACCGCTAAGCGTGATCTTTTCGGCTACGCTTTTCACTCCCGCATTGCTGATGATGACCCTGCCGTTTGCAAACTCTCCCAGCTCCATTTCTCTTTCATGATTCGAGAAATTGGCGATGACGAATAATTTCTCATCTTGGTATGATCGGATATAGGCAAAGATTTCCGTATCTTCTTCCATAACCGGGGTATAATCGCCGTATACGATCAAATCACTGTTATGCCGAAGTGAAATCAGTTTCTTGTAGTAATTGTACACCGAATCCGGATCATGGACCTGTGCCTTCGCATTGACGGTTTTATAGTTCGGATTTACCGGAATCCACGGGTTTCCCGTTGTAAATCCCGCGTTTTCGCCGGAATCCCACTGCATCGGCGTTCTGGCATTGTCTCTGGACTTGTACGCAATCATCGGAAGCAATTCTTCTTTTCGGATGACGCCCGCCTGTGTCAACTCATAGTAGGCATTGATGGATTCCAAATCCCGAAAGTCCTCCACACGGTTAAACACGGTATTGGTCATGCCGAGTTCCTCTCCCTGATAGACATAGGGAGTGCCCTGCATCAGATGAAGCATGGTTGCGATGCATTTTGCGGACTTCGGCGAGTCATCGCCCAGTCTGGAAACGATCCTCGGCTGGTCGTGATTGCAGAAAAACAGAGAATTCCACGCAATGCCGTGAAGTCCGACCTGCCATTTGGAAAGATTTTCCTTGAGCTTCACCAAATCGTATTTCTTTGTGGACCATTTCATGCCTTCTCCGCCGTCCATTTCCACATGTTCAAACTGGAACACCATGTTCAGCTCGCTTCCGTCCGCATTTGCGTACTTCTTGGCTTCCTCCAAAGTCACGCCCGCCGTTTCGCCCACTGTCATAATGTCGAATTTCGACAATACTTTTTGATTCATTTCCTTCAAAAACTCATGTACCCTCGGACCGTTGGCACAGGATTCATGGCTGCCGTAGAGCGCTCCCTCCGGTTTTTTGCCGTCCGGCAACCCCTCAGGCTTTGAGATCAGGCTGATCACGTCCATCCGGAATCCGTCAATCCCCTTTTCACACCATCTCGTCATCATGTCATATACGTCCTGACGCACTTTTTCATTTTCCCAGTTCAAATCCGGTTGCTTTTTGGAAAACAGATGCAGGAAATACATGTCCGTCGTTTCATCATACTTCCATGCGGAACCGGAAAAGCAGGAACCCCAGTTGTTCGGTTCTTTTTTGTCTTTCCCCTCCCTCCAGATATAATAATCTCTCTTCGGATTCTCCCTGGAAGATTTGCTTTCGATGAACCACGGATGTTCGTCGGATGTGTGATTTACCACCAGATCCATGACAATTTTCAATCCCATTTCATGTGCCTTCTGAAGCAGTTCGTCAAAATCCGCCATCGTTCCGAAATCATCCATGATGTCTTCATAATCACTGATGTCATAACCATTGTCGTCATTCGGAGATTTGTACACGGGTGAGAGCCATATCACGTCGATTCCCAGGTTTTTAATATAGTCAAGTCTGGAAATAATCCCCTGCAAATCACCGATCCCGTCACCATTGCTGTCCGAAAAGCTTCTTGGGTAAATTTGATAAACAACACTTTCTTTCCACCATTTCTTCATCATGTTTCCTCCATACTTGCGATGTCCGATATTGTCATTGTTGAATTTTGCCATCTTATCCGTTTAAGTCATGCAAAATTATCATAACATATTCTATCTGCACTCACAAGAAGGTGTTTTTAAACACTTTGTCGAACGGTCAATCCGCAAAAATCCCATGCCCCAAGCTTTATTCTGTCACCGGCATTCCATTTGTGGTCCGAGAACACTTCCTCGGAATCTCGACGGATCACAATTTCTTGCTCCGCATCACTGAAGTTCAACACATATTGCAACGGCTCTCCGTATTCATTGTTACCGTTGCGTGTAATCAGCGGAAATTCGCAGGACTTTACAAAACCGGAATCAAACAAGATTCCATCCGCCCTCCATCGCTCCCTCATTTTTTTGAGCAATGACTTTAACAATGTTTTTTCCAAATGTGTTCACCGGATTCGTGTGTTCATCATAATGCATTCCGAACACATCCTCCAAGAATGCTGGCAAAACTTGATCGTACACACGAATCCGTCTGTCACAGACAAAGGACCGATAGCTCGAAACCAGTATTCCGCCTTTTTGCACGAATTCCCTCAGTTTCATCGCCAGATTTTCCGATA
>JBHAEV010000154.1:0-60902 GCA_041855735.1 Lachnospiraceae bacterium | reverse complement strand
GAAAGGTGAAGGCAGCCTGTCCGCAGAAAAACATTTGGTGTTACACGGGTTATACCTATCCGGCGGATTTTCAAACCGGTGCGAGAGCCAACTGTGAGGTGACAAGGGAAATGCTTTCCTACATCGATGTTTTGGTGGACGGAGAGTTTATCGGAGAATTGTATGATATCGGTCTGAAGTTCAGAGGAAGCTCCAATCAGCGATTGATTGATTTAAAGGAAAGCGAAAAGCAAAAAGGGATTGTAGAACTAAAGTTGTAGCACACTATATGTTATCTTGTAATAGTCACCTCGCAGTTCAAAAAGGATTACAAACCGGAAATGAAGCGAGGGTTTGAAAACCTCCCTTTCGGATGATGTCGTGGCACTTCATTCGCAAAGAAAAGCTCTCCCATACGGGTTCACACAGTGATTAGTTTGACAAGTGAAAGGGGCTGTCGTATTAGGATAATTTGATGCCCCTTTCGATAAACCAATATGAAATCAACTATGAAACAATATAGTGTTAAACCCTAGGTATAGGTGGTATAAAATAAAAAATAAAAAAAGAAAATGATATTGACATAAGGATGAATCTTTGATATCGTATAACAGAAGAATACAGAAAACTGACCAACGAGATGCGTTCCATCGGGGCGATGAGTTGAAAGTCAGATCCTTATATTATTTTAACGAATTCCGTTAAAATATGTGAGCGACGGACGTGAGATACGAATGTTGCTGTGCATGAAAGCACAGTTTTTTTGTACCCTCTTGTTGGATTGGTTTGCTGAAAATCATTTAACAAGGGGGTATTTTTATGTCTGAACAATTATGAAAGCTTGTAAATTATAGAAGAAAAAATATAGAAATAGAAGAAAAAATATCGAAAAGGAGATAGAAAATGAAAATAAAACAAAACAATGGTATTACAGCAGAATCTGCTCTTATGAGAAAGAGTTCAGCACCACAACTTGTGGTTGTTGCACCATCAGGCTCGGGAAAAAGTACGCTAATTTATCTATTATTAAATCACAGACTCATTCCGTTTATGCAAATTGGAATTGGAGATAAGAGCCAAACTACAATTATACCATGTGAATTTTGCTTTGATGAGAGGATTGAAAATGCCGGAGCTTTTGCAATCCAGATTTTCAAGAAGGATTATTCAGGTAAAGACATCCACATAGCGATTCTTTCCGTCCTAACGGATTTAATTGGAAAGTATGATTGTGATGCAAAAGAGATACTCGCTGCATTTGATAATAAAGTATTTGAGCAAATTCTTGAACCAGAAGAGGCACATTATCATCTTAAAAACATAAAATGTGCGATTTCCTTAAATGATCTTTTGAATGCACTGGATCCTGTTCTTAACTATATTTTGAATCATGGATTTGAGGATAAAGTAAAGGAACGAAAAATTACCCTCAAGAGTAAGAAGGTGAAGCTTCAGGAGATAAGAGAGTTGATTTTGGAGGAGATGTTTGAGGAAACGCCGGATGATATTAAATCCGATTATGTTAAATGGCTAAATAAGATCGGAGAGATCGTAGAGAAAGATTTAGTAGATAAGCTTGGGGATGAAATACTTGGACAGAAAATACTGAAATATGATCTAGGTGATAGTGGCGATGGCGGTCATGTTTTAAAGACTATATTTGATCCACTTGCACCTTATAGTTTGGTAATTGAGCATATTTCAATATCGTGTAGACCTCGTCAAGAACTAATTGAAATTGCAAAAACTAACTCGCCGGAGCTTCCTTTCAGGTTTTGTATTAGAGATACAATGGGACTTACTCAGAAAGGAACGGATGCAGAAACAACAAAAGACTCATTGGAAGCAGCGCTAAATTGTAAAGCAGACACGATTCTATTTTTAATGAGTCTTGATGAGCGAGACGATATATTAAAAGACTGTTGTAAAGCACTTGCAGAAAAGAAGGATGAACTGAATAAAAGAAATTTAAATATTCCTGTGTATGTTCTTTTTTCAAAGGCGGATAGGATGGTAGAGAACCTTATCAATAAGCATAATGCAGGGAAATTGTACATTGATGAAGACAGCTACTCAAAGAACATACAAAGTGTGTTAACAGAGATCGAAAAGATGGTAGAATTGTATGCTGAAGATCTTCCAAAAGAAGAAGTGGATTGGATTTCAATGAGATACCTGAAGGACAGCTATGTTTTAAAAGCGTTGGCAGGCGACAATAGAAAGCGGAATTTTGAACCGGAAGGTTTGTTCGAGAAAATAGTTGATTATTCAATGAAAACTTTAAGCAGTAGTTTGCCGGCTGGAGTAAAAAGTCCGATTTTTGTTACCGCTATTGATCCGGATAAACCGGCTATACAGGTTGAAATTGATCCCGATATGATGAAACCTGAAATTGATGCCATGAAGCATATCCTTTCTAAGGATAAAAACATAGTAAACGGTTATGTCATCAGTGATAGAACACCTAGAATACATGGCAGAAGTGTAGCTTGTTATTGGAATAATCTTGCTATTGGATTAGGACATACAACAAGAGCATCGGAGTTTGGAAACTTTTCTATAAATATGAAAGGGCTTCTCAAGAGAATATTATCCAATACCTTTGATTCATTTACCAAGTTTGATGAAAAGAGTGCAGTGAAGTTCACAGCAAACAACCTTAACGATGATGGACTTACAGAGTTAGCAAAAGCTCTTCTTGGAAGCAATGGGATTATGGTTGGGCTTAATCCGGCTTTGGGAGAAAGGAATATTGCGTTGCAGCGACTATATGAATTCTATAAAGAGTTCTTCAATGATGTTTCAAGATTTGCTTCGCTGATGGATAGGGTTGCTTATAACCTGTCATTTGGTAATCCGGAATTGAGGCGGGAACTTATAAATATTTATAATGGCACTCCTGGCTATGATGGCGCTATGAGAAAGTTGCAAGAATATTTTTGCTTGTTTTTTGGAAGTACGAATTTTGCAAGAATCCTCGTTGCTGAATTAAATCAGTTAATGACGGATATGGTTAACAAATCATTTATTATCATATAGTCTCAATCTTGCGTACAACCCGGACTTTGTAACCATATGAATCGGTCAATACCACGGAATTTGGTATTGACCGGATTAGGAATAATCTTGATCTGGGCATTGTTGATAGATACAATTATTCATATAGAGAAAAATGAACTTTAGAAATTATTTGAAGTCACAATTTGTGACCTCAAACGTGGAGGTGCAAATGGCGAAAAATGAGCGGATGCAATCGACAGAGAGTATTCCTGTAATGGCAGATATCAAGGATATTCGGAGTCTAATATATGTGGTTCGTGGGCAACAAGTTATGCTCGATAGAGATCTTGCGATGCTTTACCAAGTTGAAACAAAGGCCTTAAATCAAGCTGTAAACAGAAATATAGAACGTTTTCCGGAGAATTTCAGATTCCAGCTTACAAAAGATGAATTTGATGCTTTGAGGTCACAGATTGCAACCTCAAATGGGAGAGGCGGCAGAAGATATAGACCATACATGTTTACAGAGCAAGGAATCGCAATGCTTTCCGGGGTTCTTAGGAGCGATGTGGCGATTCAGGTATCAATTCGGATAATGAATACATTTGTTGAAATTCGAAGGTTTATCGCTAATAATACGCTGCTGTTTGAGAAAGTCAGCAACATAGAATTGAAGCAGCTGGAGTATCAGAGAAGCACAGATGAGAAATTTGACAAAGTTTTCCGGTATATTGAAGATCGTGCGGAAGCAAAACAAAAGGTATTCTTTGATGGTCAGATATATGATGCTTTTCGTCTGATCACAGATATCATAAAAAAAGCGCAGAATGAGATTATCTTGATTGACGGCTATGTTGACATTGACACTTTGAACATTTTGTTGAAGAAGAATAAAGGCACAGCTGTGAAGATTTATACATATGCGAGTGCACAGCTCACAAAAAAGGATGAGGCTACCTTTAATGCGCAGTACCCGACTTTGACGGTCAAAAGGACGCATGTGTTCCATGACAGGTTCCTTATCCTGGATAGAAAAACAGCTTATCATATTGGAGCATCCATAAAGGATGCAGGGAAGAAATGTTTTGGAATATCGCTGATGGAGGATCCGGGTATAGTTTCAGATTTGTTGAATCGACTGACGATGGTGTAGAGCATATCCTTCCGATTGCTTGATTCCCCCCTTTTTTTGCTCTGCAAGCATGAGGGGGGGACTTTGCAATCGAGGCTTCGATCATCAGCCGTTTATAGTCGGGTTCATAAGTTCTGCAGGGATATATTTTCCAATATGGTTATCGACCACTGCTTTTATCTGCGATGGACCGCACCAAAAAAGAAGTTTCCATTGTATTATTTTTTTATCTTGTCCAGATACTTTCCGTCCAGTACATCCTTGAGGTATTTCCCGTACTGGTTCTTTTTAAACACTTCGATGGACTTTTCCACATCCTCTTTCGTGATCCAGCCGTTGACATAGGCGATCTCTTCCAGACAGGCAATCTTGCGGTGCTGATGGGTTTCCAATGTGTAAACGAAATTGGTGGCTTCGACCAGACTTTCATGGGTACCGGTGTCAAGCCATGTAAAGCCCTGCCCCAGAACTTTCACGTCCAATTCGCCAGCATCCAGGTAGATGCGGTTCAGATCCGTGATCTCCAGTTCTCCTCGTTTGGACGGCTTCAGATTTCTGGCATATTCCACAACGCGGTTGTCGTAGAAGTACAAACCGGTCACGCAGTAATTGCTCTTCGGTTTTTCCGGCTTTTCCTCGATGGAAATCGCCCTTCCTTCGCTGTTGAATTCCACGATGCCGAAACGCTCCGGATCGTCCACATAGTATCCGAATACGGTTGCGCCGACCTGTTTCTTCGCCGCATCCAAAAGATGTTCGGACAATCCCTGTCCCTGGAAGATATTGTCGCCGAGAATCATGGCAACCGGGTCGTCGCCGACAAAATCCGCACCGATGATGAAAGCCTGTGCCAGTCCTTCGGGCTTTGGCTGAACGGCATAGCTCAGCTCCAGACCGAACTGGCTTCCGTTTCCGAGCAGCTCCCTAAATCTCGGGGTGTCTTCCGGGGTGGAGATGATCAGGATTTCACGAATGCCTGCCTGCATGAGTACGGAAATCGGGTAATAAATCATCGGTTTATCATAAATCGGTAAAAGTTGTTTGGAGGTCACCATGGTCAGCGGATACAATCGGGTGCCGCTGCCTCCGGCAAGCACAATTCCTTTCATAGTAAATATCCTTTCATAAAATTAATGAGAATCAATCCGGATACACCAATCGGCTTTCGTCCATCCGCTCCAGAGTATCCGTTATAAATTTTTCGGCGATGTACTTTGCCATCGGCAGATTCATATCGTGGCAATTGCCGCAGTCTCTCGGCACGGCTCCCGGAATATCCCCTTCAAAATTACGGATAAAGGAAAACATGGCATACACCAGATCCACAATGTCCCCGGACTTATAATCGCCGTGAAGCAGCAGATAGAAACCGGTACGGCATCCCATCGGTCCGAAGTAGATGATTTTTGATCCGAATTGTTTATGATTGCGAAGATAGGTCGCACCGAGGTGTTCGATGGCATGCATCTGGGCAGTATTCATCACCGGTTCCCGGTTCGGAGCGGTCATTCGGATGTCAAAGGTCGTCACACATTCCGCACCCAAAAAGTCCTTTCGGGACACATAGATTCCGGGCAGCAATGTCAGATGATTTACGGTAAAGCTGGCTATTTTTTCCATACATCCCTCTCTATTCGTTTTTTTGATATTTCTCGGACAGAGAACGAATCAATTCTTCATCCTCGAAATAGTTGATCTTCATGGCCTGCTTTACCTCCCGAAGTGTTTGAGCGGCTTTGGCTCTGGCAATTTCGGTGCCCTCTTTCAGAATGCGGAATACTCCCGGAATATCTTTTTCGTATTCGGCTCTTCTTTGGCGGATCGGTTCCATGACCTCCTCCAAAATGGCATAGAGGAATTTCTTCACTTTCATGTCGCCCAGTCCCCCTTTGGTATAATGGGCTTTCAGTTCGTCCAAATCCTTGTATTCCGGCAGGAATTTTTCAAAATGATGCGGCTCGCAAAAGGCATCCAGATATGTAAATACGGCATTGCCTTCCACCTGTCCCGGGTCGCTGACCTGAATGTGATTCGGGTCGGTGTACATGCTGCGAACCTTTTCCCACACATCCTTGGAATTGTCGGAGAGGTAGATGCAATTGCCCAGAGATTTGCTCATCTTTGACTTTCCGTCCGTACCCGGAAGTCTTCGGCTGGCACTGTCCTCCGGAATCGAGGCATCCGGTTCCACCAGAACTTCGGCATAGGTGGAATTGAATTTGCGGACGATTTCTCTGGTCTGCTCGATCATCGGCAACTGGTCATCGCCGACCGGCACCAAGGTCGCCTTGAATGCGGTGATATCCGCGGCCTGGGAAATCGGATAGGTCAAAAATCCGACCGGAATGCTGGTTTCGAAGTTTCGAAGTCCGATTTCCGCCTTAACGGTCGGATTGCGATACAATCGGGACACCGTGACAAGATCCATATAGTAGAATGTCAGCTCGGTCAGCTCGGAAATCTCGGATTGAATAAAAATGGTGGTTTTTTTCGGATCGATTCCGGCGCTGAGATAATCCAGCGCAACTTCCACAATGCTTTGACGGATCTTCTCCGGATTGTCAAAATTGTCCGTGAGCGCCTGCGCATCGGCGATCATAATAAAAATTTCATCGAATTCTCCGGAATCCTGCATCTGCACTCTGCGATGCAGACTTCCGACATAGTGACCAAGATGCAACTTGCCGGTGGGTCTGTCGCCGGTTAAAATAATTTTCCTCATAATCTCTCCTCTGATATTTCGGGGCGAACGATCTGCAAAAGGATGCGGCTTTTAAAAAGCCGATCGCTTTTCGGAGTCGATCTTTCTTTTGGCTTTGCACCGCTTTTCGGTAATTTGCAAAGTCTTGAAACATGGCCCCATTAATGCTACAATGATAACACATTTGTATAAGATTATCTAGTCTGAGGAGGATATATGAGCAAGAAAATAGAGGTGTATTTCGACTTTACCTGTCCTTATTGCTATAAGGGGCTAAAAGAGTTTGAGGATGTGTTGCGCGAACAAAAAGATGTGGAAGTCGTCTGGTACCCATGCGAAGCGCATCCGAGACCGGAATTTGCCGAGGTGCATTCGGATCTGGCGGCGCAGACCATGATATATCTTCAGGAAAAGGAACTTCAGACAGGGAAGTTTAAAGATCTGGTATATGCGGCACATTTCGAAGACAAGGTTCGAATCGACGACATCGAATTGCTTGCGGATTTGGCAAAGGAATGCGGTGCACTCAAAGCCGATGTGGTCGAGTTGCTTACAAATAACAAATACGCGGACAAAGTCATTGCGAACAATCAAAAAGTCTGGGGAGAGCTGGCATTTGATGCGGTGCCGAGCTATATCTTCGAAGGCAAAATTGCGGCATCCAAATATTTGAACCTGGTGGATGCAAGTAAGATCAGAGAATTATTTGCATAAGGGAAGGAAAGAGAATATGAAAATCATTGTTACAGGCGGAGCCGGTTTTATCGGAGGGAATTTTGTGCAATATATGGTGAATGCATATCCGAACGACCGGATTGTCAATCTGGATCTGCTGACCTATGCCGGCAATCTGGAAACATTAAAGTCCGTGGAGGATGCGCCGAATTATAAGTTTGTAAGGGGAGATATTGCCGATCGGGATTTTATTTTTAAATTGTTTGAAGAGGAAAAGCCGGATGTTGTGGTGAATTTTGCGGCGGAGAGCCATGTGGATCGCTCCATCACCGATCCGGAAGTTTTTGTACGGACGAATGTCATCGGCGCGACCACACTGCTCGATGCCTGTGTAAAATACGGCATTACGAGATACCATCAGGTCAGCACGGACGAGGTGTACGGGGATTTGCCTTTGGACAGACCGGACTTGTTCTTTACGGAGGAGACTCCGCTTCATACCTCCAGTCCGTATTCGTCGGCAAAAGCAAGCGCCGATCTGTTCGTACAGGCGTATCACAGAACCTACGGATTGCCCGTGACCATATCCAGATGTTCCAACAACTACGGTCCTTTCCATTTTCCGGAGAAGCTGATTCCGCTGATTATCAGCAGAGCGCTTGCAAACGAGGAGCTTCCGGTGTACGGCAAAGGCGAGAATGTACGAGACTGGCTCTATGTGACCGACCATTGCAAGGCGATCGATTTGATTTTAAAGAAGGGCAGAGTCGGTGAAGTCTACAACATCGGCGGTCACAATGAACGTACGAATCTGGAGGTGGTTAAGACCATACTGAAGGCGCTGAACAAACCGGAGAGTCTGATCAAGTTTGTAACCGATCGTCCGGGGCATGATATGCGATATGCGATCGACCCGACCAAGATCGAAACGGAACTTGGATGGAAGCCGGAATACAATTTTGATACCGGCATCAAGAAGACCATTGAATGGTATTTGGAGAATGAAGAATGGTGGAAGAATATCATCAGCGGCGAGTACACCAGGTATTTCGACAGTATGTACAAACACCGGCTGGATTGAGCAAAATCTCCGGGAAGTTTCAAAGGGGACGGTTTCAGAGAAACGGATTCGGTACGGATCGGACAAGGTGAGGTTTTAGGCCAAAGGATGGGAGATTGAGAATGAAAATCATGGTAACGGGTGCCAAAGGACAGCTGGGTCGCGATTTGTGTGCGGAACTTGGCAAAAGGGGCATCGAGTATGTCGGAGTGGATATCGAGGAGATGGATATTACGAATGAAGATGCCTGCAGAGCGGTCATCAGCCGGGAAAAACCGGATGCCATTATCCACTGTGCGGCGCATACGGCAGTCGACAGGGCGGAGGACGAACCGGAGCTGGTACGACGGATCAACGCACAGGGTACAAAGAATATTGCCGCCGCGGCAAAGGATTCGGACATCACATTGATGTATATTTCCACGGATTATGTCTTTGACGGCAAGGGAGAAAGACCTTGGGAGCCGGATGATGAAAGAGCGCCTTTGAATGTTTACGGACAGATGAAGTATGAGGGCGAGTTGGCGGTGGAAGAACTGAAGAAGTTTTTCATTGTAAGGATCTCCTGGGTATTCGGTCTGCACGGCAACAATTTCATCAAAACGATGCTGAAGCTCGGCAGAGAAAGAGGCGCGGTCAGCGTGGTGAACGACCAGGTCGGATCGCCGACATACACACCGGATTTATCGGTATTGCTGGCGGACCTGATCGTGACCGAACACTACGGCAGGTACCATGCCACCAATGAGGGATATTGCTCCTGGTATGAGTTTGCAAAAGAGATTTTTGCGCAAGCCAAACTTGCGGTGGAAGTGACACCGGTAAGTTCCGATCAATTTCCGGTAAAGGCAAAGCGGCCGAACAATTCCAGAATGGACAAATCCAAGCTGGATACGATCGGAATCAACAGAATGCCGGACTGGCAGGATGCTTTAAAAAGATATTTGGAAGAACTTGATAAAAACGAAGAATAAGCCGATAGCATCGGCTTTATTTCGAGAAACATACTCTCGACGGAGTCGATCATACGGCAAAGGAAAGGAGTGTACATGGGAAAGTATTTCGGAACGGACGGATTTCGCGGAGAAGCAAATGTGGATTTGACGGTGGAGCACGCATATAAGGTGGGAAGATTTCTCGGATGGTACTACGGGCAGAATCCGAAGCAGGACAATAAATGTCGGGTGGTTATCGGAAAGGACACACGCCGGTCAAGCTATATGTTCGAGTATTCTCTGGCAGCCGGGCTTACGGCTTCCGGAGCGGATGTGTATCTGCTGCATGTGACGACAACGCCGAGTGTGTCCTATGTGGTAAGAACGGAAGATTTTGACTGCGGAATTATGATCAGTGCCAGTCACAATCCTTTCTACGACAATGGAATCAAGGTGATCAACGGAAGCGGTGAGAAGCTGGAAGACGAGGTCAGTGCAAAGATTGAGGAATATCTGGACGGACTGACGCCCGAAATTCCGCTGGCAAGGCGCGATGAAATCGGAAGAACCCAGGATTTCAGTGCCGGCAGAAATCGCTACATCGGATATCTGATTTCCATTCCGACCCGATCCTTCAAGAGGATGAAAGTGGCATTGGACTGCTCCAACGGTTCGGCATCCGCAATTGCCAAGAATGTATTTGATGCTCTGGGAGCGGATACCTATGTGATCAACAGCAATCCGAACGGCATAAACATCAATCTGGACTGCGGTTCCACCCATATCGAAAAATTATGCGATTTTGTGAAAAAGGAAGGCTGTGACATCGGTTTTGCATTTGACGGAGATGCGGATCGCTGCATTGCGGTGGATGAGAAGGGGGATGTGGTGGATGGAGATGCCATTCTCTATCTTTGCGGTTTATTTATGAAAGAAAACGGCAGTTTGTGCAACAATACCGTGGTAACCACGGTGATGTCAAACTTCGGACTGTATAAGGCCTTTGACAAGGAGGGCATTTCCTATGAAAAGACGGCGGTGGGAGACCGGTTTGTGTACGAAAACATGCAAACCAACGGACACTGTCTGGGCGGAGAGCAATCCGGGCATATTATTTTTTCGAAGCATGCCACCACAGGCGACGGAATCCTGACATCTCTCAAAGTGATGGGGGTTATGATCGAAAAGAAAGAGGTACTGTCCAAGCTGGTGTCCGGATTCAAGGTATACCCGCAAGTGTTGAAAAATGTCAGAGTGACCGATAAGGAAACGGCGCAGTCCAATACGGCGGTTTTGGCTGCGGTGAATGCCGTCGGCGAAAGACTGGGTACGGACGGAAGAATTCTGGTGCGTGCCAGCGGAACCGAGCCACTGGTCAGAGTGATGGTGGAAGCGGGAGATATGCAAACCTGCGAAGCCTGTGTGGAGGAAGTCATTTCGGTGATGAAAAAAGAGGGATTGGTTGTAAACTAGTCTGTTGAAAAGGGAGGAGAGATCTGATGAAGAATTTAAGCAGATACAAAAGAGTTCCGGTTGTGGATTTTCCGGAAAGAACATGGCCGTGCAAGGAAATTATGCACGCGCCGATTTGGTGTTCTGTGGATTTGAGAGACGGAAATCAGGCATTGATTGAGCCGATGGTGGTGGAAGAAAAAGTCGAGATGTTCAATCTTTTGGTGAAGCTTGGATTCAAGGAAATCGAAATCGGATTTCCGGCTGCCTCCCAGATTGAATTCGATTTCCTGCGTCAGCTGGTGGAGAGAAAGCTGATTCCCGACGATGTGCAGGTGCAGGTACTGGTGCAATGCCGTGAGCATCTGATCAAACGTACCTTTGAGGCGATTCGCGGCATCAAAAAATCCGTGGTTCATATTTACAACTCCACATCCGCATTGCAAAGGGATGTGGTCTTCAACAAATCCAAAGAGGATATCAAGAAAATCGCCGTGGAAGGCGTGGAGATGGTAAAGGCCTGTTTGCCGGAACATGACGGTGAGATCATTTTGGAGTATTCACCGGAGAGTTTTACCGGTACGGAGCTGGATTTTGCTCTGGATGTCTGTACGGCGGTGCAAAAAACATGGGGTGCCACAAAGGACAAAAAGATCATTATCAATTTGCCGGCAACCGTGGAGATGACGACTCCGAATGTGTATGCGGATCAAATTGAATGGATGCATACGCATTTTGAAGACAGGGACAGCATTATTTTGAGTGTCCATCCGCACAATGACAGAGGTACGGGCATTGCGGCGGCGGAATTTGCATTGCTTGCCGGTGCCGACAGGGTGGAGGGAACTCTTTTCGGAAACGGGGAGAGAACCGGTAATGTGGACATTCTGACCCTTGCCTACAATATGTTCTCCCACGGCATCGATCCGCAGTTAAACATTGAAGATGTAAAAGAGATTGCGGAAGTGTATGAAAGATGTACGAAGATGAGCATCGGACCGCGTCACCCGTATGCCGGACAGCTGGTATTCACCGCGTTCTCCGGTTCCCATCAGGATGCCATCAACAAGGGAATTCAAATGATGATTTCCAGAAAAAATCCGTTTTGGGAAGTGCCGTATCTTCCGATCGATCCGAGCGATATCGGACGGAAATACGAGCCGGTGGTGCGCATCAATTCTCAGTCCGGCAAGGGCGGAGTTGCATTTATTCTCGATACCTTCTACGGCTTCAAGCTTCCGAAAGGCATGCACAAGGAGTTCGCGGACATCATTCAAAAGATTTCCGAGATTCAGGGAGAGGTGTCTCCGGAGCAGATTTACAAAGAATTCTCCGCAGCATATATCGAGAGAAAGGAACCGATTCATTTTGCAAAGTGCATGATTACCGAAACGGAAGATGAGGACGGCGAATTCGCGACATTGGTTAAGGTGAATTACCGGGATGACGGTGTGGAGAAGAGCTTTGAAGGCGTCGGAAACGGACCGATTGATGCGGTGCGTGCCGGACTGGAGGCGGAACTCGGCATCGAAATTAAGGTTCTGGATTACAATGAGCATGCGCTGACGACCGGTTCGAATGCGAAGGCGGCATCCTACATTCACCTGATGGATGTAAAAACCGGCAGAACGACCTATGGCGTGGGCATTTCTTCGAATATTACCAGAGCGTCGATTCGCGGCATTTTCTCCGCGGTGAACCGATTGTTCTCTCATCGGGATTAAAAATGCGGAAGGAGGTGCGGATGAACCTACTCTATGTGTCCAATGAAAACTATGTGAAGCATCTGGCGACAAGCCTTGTTTCCGTATTATCGAATCATACGAAGGCAAGTGAGATCGTGATCTATGTTTTCTCCACCGGGATTACCGAGGAGTCCAGAGCGATATTGGAGGATTTGGCGAATATGTACGATCGCGAGCTCATCTTTCGGAATCTGGAAGATATACGGGATCAATTTGACTATTCCGTTGACACCGGGAAGTTTGACATCAGCATCATGGGCAGGATTTTTATGGATCGTCTGTTGCCGAAAAACGTGGAGAGGGTGCTGTATCTGGACTGCGATACCGTGGTTACGGGAGATCTTTCAAAGCTGTATCACTTTGATCTCAGAGGCAAGAGCATCGGCGCGGTGATGGAGCCGACGATTGACGATATGACGAAAATCCGTGCGGGACTTGACATCGATGCGCCGTATTTTAATTCGGGTGTGCTTCTGGTGGATTTGAAATCCTGGAGAGAGAAGCATTTTACCGAAAGAATCCTGGCTTATCATGAAAGCATTAATGAATATGCAATGTTCGGGGATCAGGATGCCATCAACGGGGCGCTTCGCTGGGAGATACGCATACTGCCTCCGAAGTACAATTTCTTCAGCAATTACAAATACTGGAGTTATGAGGAACTGGTGAAATCCGATGCGGTGTATTCGCTGATTCCGAAAAAGAGCTACCGCATCGCGAAAAAGAAACCGGTTATCATTCATTTTGCCGGGGATGAACGCCCCTGGCGAAGAGGGAACTTCAATCCGTTTCGCAGGGAATATGAGAAATACAAGGCATTGACATTTTGGTACAAAGACGAACCGGAGTGCGGTATGGAAGCATGGATGTTTTTGTATCATTGTATGAATTTGCTGACCGTGGTTTGCCCGAATGCCAGAAGAAGGATTTCGCAATGGTATATGCAAAGGCAGAGGGCGGATAAATCAGGAAGTGAGGAGCCGTGATGAAAACCGTAGCAATCATTTTAAATTATAATGATGCCGACACTACTTTGAAGCAACTGAATCGATTGATGAATTATCGGAGTTTGGAATGGCTGATTGTGGTGGACAATGCGTCCACGGACGATTCCGGAATACGTTTGAAATACTTTGTGGCAAAGCATCTGGATCGTTGTATTCTGGTGCAGAATGAGTTTAATTACGGATACGGGGTGGGGAATAATATCGGTCTGATTACCGCGGCAAAGATGGGAGCGCAGCATGCGCTTGTGTTGAATCCGGACACCGAAATCGCGGATGGACTGGTTTCCTGCCTTGTAAAAAAATTAATCCGGCATCCGGATCTGGCGATGATTGCGCCGGTGATGGTCGATCCGAAGTACAAGCTGTCGGATCCCGTGAATACACCGGGAACAAGGGAACATGCCCTGCACGGTGCCACTGCCTTTCCGATTCGTTCATGGATTCATGAGTTGATGGAATCCGGTCCGGTTTCAAGACGCATTTTCCAAAAATATCTGCACTACCCGAGAGAGCGGTTCGCGGGACGGGATTGTGTTGCCGTGGATGCATTGGTCGGTGCGCTCTATGTCTGCGACGTGTATAAGATTCTGGAGGTCGGAGGATATGACAAGGAAGTGTTTTTGTACATGGAAGAGAGCATTCTCGGACAGAAATTAAAGGCATTCGGATACAAGAGCGCCCTGTATCTGAAAGGGCATTATATCCACAGACATTCCGTAACCATCAAAAAGACGTACAAGACCATGGCGCAGCGGCAGCGGCTTCGGGCGAAATCTTCGTTGTTTTACTTTAAAAAATATCAAAAAGTCGGTTTCTTCGGGCGACTGTTTTCCCGCTTGTTTTATAAGATTGTGGAGTGGGAGGATCTGTTGTATGCGGCATGGAAGAGATAAGAGCCGATGCGAAAGCATGGCGATGACCGGCGAAATATCGGGGCGGCGGTTTCAGGACGGATTTGAGAAGGGCAAAAGAGTCGGAAAATGATTACAATATTAATGGCAAGCTACAATGGGGAAAGGCATATCGGGGAACAAATCGAATCGATTTTGCGCCAAACGGTGCAGGAATTCCGGCTGATCATCCAGGACGACGGTTCCTCGGATCAAACATTCACCATTGCCGGTACCTATGCAGATAAATATCCCGAAAAAATAATATGCATGCAAAATGAGTTTCCTACAGGCAGTGCTAAGGGAAACTTTTTTCTTATGCTGCGTCGCCTCAAAGATGCGATCGGAAATATGCAGAATCCGGACAGAGCTGCAAGGGATTTGCAGAATGTTTTTTCAGGCGAAAAACAGCCGGATTACATCATCTTTGCCGATCAGGATGATGTGTGGAAAGCGGATAAACTGGAGAAACTTCAAAAGCGGATGCGGCGTATGGAAGAACGATTCGGCAAAGCAACGCCGCTTCTTGTCTACAGCGATCTGGAAGTGGTGGATGAAAATCTGCAAACCATTCATCCGAGTATGCAAAGAATGATGGGGCATGGAATCGGCGGGAAGCGTCTGTGTGAATTGCTGGTGGAGAATGACGTAACCGGAAATTCTCTGATGATGAATGCGGCTCTTCTGGGGATTTTCTTCGAGCCTTTGAATGCCCCGATGCATGACTGGTATCTGGCACTTCTGGCGAGGGTATACGGTGAAATCGAGTTTTTGGACGAAAACCTGACCTTGTACCGCCAGCACGGATTCAATTCTCTGGGAGCAAAAAAAACCGGATTTCTTCAGGCGGTGCGGGGAAAGTTGTGTCGCACAGCGGAAGAAAACGAGGCGATTCAAAACCATTACCGGGAAATGTTTGCACAGGCAGAAAGCATATTGAAGTTTTCGGGACGGATCGAAAAGATTCTGGAAGCAAATGCGATTCAAAAAACAGATTCGGCGAATGCGATACGAGGAGCCAATTCGGCAAATGCGATTGACAAAGCGGATGAGAGTCGAAAGCCGGCAAAAAAAACGGAAAAGACCTTGGAGCGAAGGTATCGAATATTGAAGGAATTTTTAAGCCTGCAAGGTCGCAGCCGGCTCGGAAAGATTCTTTGCATTTTTCGGAATCGTTTTTTTAAGAGCCGGTTTATGATGACATTGGGGCAGTTATTCAGCATTTAACATAGGAGTAGTTCATGGAAAGCAATCAAAAATCCATTGTGTCCGGCCTGTTTTGGAAGGTGCTGGAAAACGGCGGCTCACAGGGGGTTCAGTTCGTTGTGTCGATTATTCTGGCAAGGCTTTTGTCCCCGAAGGAATACGGCATTCTTGCATTGATCATGATTTTTATTACAATCGCCAATGTATTGGTGCAAAGCGGCTTCGGAACGGCTTTGATTCAGAAGAAAAATACGGATGAGAGAGATTTTTCCTCGGTATTCTTTTTGAGTCTTTTCACTTCCGCAATGGTGTATGTCGTGATTTTCTTCCTTGCGCCCCTTCTTGCCTCCTTTTACCGGATGGAGATCCTGACGGATGTGTTGCGGGTAATGGGGATTGTGGTTTTTCCGGGAGCGGTCATTTCGGTACAAAATGCCATGATCGCGCGGAGTATGGCATTTCGAAAACTGTTTGTCTCCACATTGATTGCCGCCGTCATTTCCGGCGGAATCAGCATTTTGATGGCTTTGCGAGGTTTCGGGGTATGGGCTTTGGTGTATCAGCAGATTTTCTATTATTTTTCCCTGATGTTCATGCTCTTTCTGACCGTGAGATGGGTGCCGAAGAAAATTTTGGACTTTGAAAGGCTGAAATCCCTGTTCGGTTTCGGATGGAAATTGCTTCTGGCATCCTTGATGGATACGATCTTTACCAATATTCAGGGGCTGACAATGGGAAAGATTTATTCCGACGACACTTTGGGAAATTACAACAGGGGAGAGCAGTTTCCGAAATTGCTGGTGACCAATATCGGTGCCGCCATTCAGTCCGTGATGCTGCCGGTGATGTCCGGCTTTCAGGATGACAAAAAAAAGGTCAAGGAGCTTCTTCGTAATTCCATCACCATGAGCTCGTTTCTGGTGCTTCCGATGATGGCGGGATTATTCGGGATTGCCGACAATCTGGTCTTTGTGTTATTGGGGGAAAAATGGAGCGGGAGCGTGATATTTTTAAGACTGATGTGCATTGCCTATTCCTTTTGGCCGATTCATATCGCAAACTTACAGGCATTGAATGCCATCGGAAGAAGTGATGTGTTTTTAAAGCTGGAGATTGTCAAAAAGCTGATCGGAGTCATTGTGCTGCTGCTCGGTATGACGGGAGGAGCGATTTGGATGATTGCACTCAAGGCTTTTGCCGATTTCCTCTGCACCTTTGTGAATGCGGCCCCGAATCGTAAATTTCTGAACTACAGTATTTTGGAACAGTGGAGAGATTTGTTGCCGACCGTTGCCATATCTCTGATCATGGGGGCGGTGGTTTACTTCGTATCGGGTATGATGCAAAAAGGCGGCATCAGTCTGCTTTTGCAAATCATATCGGGCGGAGTATGGTATGTCGTGTCGGCAATGCTTACGCGGAATGCGAGTTTACAAACATTGATCAATCTGGTGCGAAACAGGGCAAAGTAGTGGGCGTACCGGAGCAAAAGGAAGTGGAAAATGAGAAAAAAACCTGTTTTGGTGACAAAATCAACCTTGCCGCCGATGGAAGAATATGTGGAAATGTTAAAGCCGGTCTGGGACAGTGCATGGCTGACCAACATGGGAGAGAATCATCGAAAATTGGAAGAAGAACTTACCGGCTTTCTGGATGTCAAGGAGCTGGTGCTGTTTGCGAACGGACATCTCGGACTGGAGATGTTGATTCAGGGGATGGAACTTTGCGGAGAAGTGATTACCACGCCGTTCAGCTTCGTGTCGACAACCCATGCCATTGTCCGCAACAATTTAAAACCGGTGTTTTGCGATATCAGAGAAAGTGATTATACCATGGATCCCGCAAAAATCGAGAGTCTGATTACGGACAAAACCACAGCCATCCTCCCTGTTCATGTGTACGGAAATCTGTGTGATGTGGAGGAGATTGATCGAATTGCAAGGAAGCACAATCTGAAGGTGATTTACGATGCGGCGCATACTTTCGGGGAAACGTATAAGGGAATCGGAGTGGGAAATTTCGGCGATGCTTCCATGTTCAGCTTCCATGCGACCAAGGTGTACAATACGATTGAAGGCGGTGCGGTTACGACATCGAACCGGACCTTGCGCCGGCATTTGGACTATCTCAAGAACTTCGGGATTGCCGATCAGGAAACCACGCTGTATGTGGGCGGAAATGCAAAAATGAATGAATTTCAGGCGGTTATGGGACTTTGCAATCTGCGCCATGTCGAGGAAAATCGGGAAAAAAGAGAAGCATTGACCCGATATTACAAGGAGAAGCTGAGCATTGTGCCGGGGATTGTGATGAATGATTATCGGGAAGATATTCGCTATAATTATGCCTATATGCCGGTACGGATTTTGGAAGAGAAGAGCGGTTTTACCAGAGATGATCTGTTTGCGGCACTTTGCAAAAGGAATATCATAGCCAGAAAGTATTTTTATCCCTGCATCAATGAGCTGGATTGTTATAAACAGGACTATGACGCAAACCTTACGCCGATCGCAAGGAAGGTTTCCAGACAGGTGATTACATTGCCGATTTATCCGGATTTGGAGCGGGAGGTCATCGACGAAATTGCGGATGTGATGTGCCGGCTCGGAAGGTGAAAAGGCGGATGCGATATTCCGGCCCGGAACGTGAAAAAGCGGAAGTGACGCACCGACCCGGAAGGAAAAAGCGGGTGCGACGGCCATTTCGGAAAAGTGAAAAAGAGAGGAATCGGGAAAGAAATGAATGTTTGTCTGACTTCTGTGGGCAGAAGGGGTTATCTTGTGGATTATTTCAAGAAAGAATTGAAAGACGGTGGAAAAGTCATCGCCTGCAATTCGGATATCCGGACCACAGCCATGATAAGGGCGGATGTATGCTATCAGACGCCGATGATTTATGCGAAAGACGGGGAGTATATCTTATTTTTGCTGGATGTATGCAGAAAGGAGAAGGTTTCGTTGCTGATTTCTCTTTTTGATGCCGATTTGCCGGTTTTGGCAAAGCACAGAGAAGAGTTCGAAAAAATCGGAGTGAAGCTCGCGGTATCCGGTGAAGCGGCCATTTCGATCTGCAATGACAAATGGAAAATGCAGGAGTTTTTGTATAAAATCGGACTTCCGGTACCGGAAACAACGATCGATGCGGATGATATCGGGATTCAAGAGAGAATGCTTTCGGGAGCGGAGGTTTTGGTAAAGCCGCGCTGGGGCATGGGTTCTCTGGCGATGTATGATGCAAAAAGTCCGGAGGAGCTGAGGGTGTTGTATCGCAAGGCGAAGCGGGATATCGAGAAATCCTATTTGCGGTTTGAAGCCGAATCGGATCGGGAGCATTGCGTGCTGATTCAGGAAAAGATAAGGGGTAGGGAGTTCGGGCTGGATGTCATCAATGATTTGGACGGAAATTATGTGACGACGATTGTGCGGGAAAAAATCGCCATGCGTGCCGGAGAAACGGATATTGCGAAAATTGTGGAAAACGGCGATTTGGAGAAGATCGGCCATTTGGTGGCAGAGAATTTGAAGCACATCGGAAATCTGGATATGGATGTCATCCTGTCGGACAAAAAATACTATATCATCGATATGAATGCCAGATTCGGAGGCGGATATCCGTTTTCCCATATGGCAGGTGTAAATTTGCCGAGAGCCATACTGGCGTGGGCAAGAGGGGAAAAGGCGGAGGACGGCTGCTTTCGCGCAAAATGCGGAATGACCTTTGCCAAAGACATTCAGATTGTGGAAATGGAAACCGAAAACATGTCGGATCCGGATTGTGTGAAACGAAATTATGGGAAATGAATTCAATAAAAAAAATCTCATCTGGAATATGATCGGAAGTATGGTCTATGCGATTTCCAGTATGGTTCTGGGGATTGTTGTGACCCGAATCGTCGGGGATGTGATGGGCGGGATCTTTTTCTTCGCCTTTTCCACCCTCGGTCAGCAATTATATATCATCGCTTATTTCGGAATGCGACCCATCCAGGTGACGGACACCGGATTTGAGCATTCCTTTTTCGAGTATCTGCGTTTTCGGATTCTGACATCCGCTTTGGCAATGCTCTGCGGAGTTCTGTACTCTTTGATGTTTGCCGATGATTCCTACCGGTTTACGGTCTATCTGGCGATCATTGCGTACAAGGTCGGGGACGGAGTGATCGACTGTATGGAGTCGGAATTTCAAAGGCGGGGAAAACTCTACAAAACCGGGCAGAGCCTTTTGGTGCGAACCGTGTTTTCTTTGGGAGTGTTCATTGTTGTTTTAACGGTGACAAAAAGTCTGTTGATTTCGTCATTGACTTTGCCTTTGGCATTGGCGGCCGGATTTGCCGGATATTTGCTGCGAAATTACAAGGACTTTTCAGATGTGCCGGATGCTTCTGCCGGACATGCCGTGCGGGAGGTTTCGCGATCCGTCGCACAGTCCGTTTCGGCCTTGTTTCATTCCGCAAAATGGCTTTTTATCTCCTCCTTTTTGGATCTTTACATCTTTGCGGCGGCGAAGTTTGCCGTAAATGATTTTTTGGGAGAGGAAGCCAATGCCTATTTCAGCATAATATTCATACCGACATCCATCATCAATTTGATGGCGGGATTTATCATTCGTCCGGTATTGACCAAGCTGTCCCTGGACTTTGAACAGGGCAGAATCCGGGAGTTTCGCTCCCTGGTGCTGAAGATATCGGCGATGATTGCCGCCCTTACCGCACTCGGAATGGGAGCGGCATATCTGTTCGGGATTCCGGTACTGGAGGTGCTGCTCGGGGAATCGGCGGTCGAGGTGTTGAGATCCCTGCGGATTCCGCTGGTTTTGGTTATTCTCGGCGGAGGATTTTATGCGATACTGAATTTGATTTATTATGCGCTGGTGATTCTCAAACGAAAGGGAAGTATCTTTGTGATTTATCTCATCGGCACGGTTATGGCGTATTTTGTGTGCATGCATATGGTTCGACGAGGCGGATTGTTCGGTGCCGCGCTCAGCTATGTACTGGTGATGTTTGTGATGATGATGATGTTTGTGGGGCGATATGTGTTCGGGTTCGGGAGAGCAGAGAAATGCGGAGCGGGTCGGAATAGGTAACGAAAATTTTGGTATCGAATGCCGAAAAAAATCCGCTTGGGATATTAATTTTGTCAAAATGTTGAAAAAATAAATAGACATCTGTTCATTTTTAATAAAAATGGATATTTTATCTATGATATCGTTTACAGTATAGACAAATTTTTACAAAGATGATATATTTACTTACAGATTTTGATAGACAGTTCGATGCATAAAATACAGTTATCGATAAAAATTGTAGATTTTTGGCGAATTGCATTTCAAAATCCGAACAAAGCTTATGGATCGCGGTCGAAATGGAAGGGTCGGATTCATGGCAAAAGGACCTTGGAGAGGGTCAAAAAAACTACTACTACAGAACACAAGGAGAGTTTGAGTATGAGTTGGTATGCTATATTTTCAGCCGTGATCGGCATTTTGAAGCTGTTGATTGAAACAGCGGTTAAAATAGCGGAGATTATTCCGAAGTAATTTTACGGAATAAGAGGCTTTGTTTTTTGATTGGAATTGATGAAAGAGAAGGCTGCATTTCCTTGCTGAAAAGGGGGAATGCGGCTTTTTCCGTATGCGGATGAAACGGAATGTTTTGCCCGACGGATGAAACGTGGTGCTTTTGATTTGACACAATATCGTATGCCGTTTATAATTTTTTCAGGCAGACATGGCATAATCGGTCAAAATCGGATTCTGTAAAAAGGGATAAAAGTCTGCAAGCGGGAGGGAACATGAACGTTGACATCATCATTCCGAGTTATAAACCGGATTCTTCCTTGTCGGAACTGATCCGGCGTCTGAATGAACAAACCATTGTTCCGAAGAAAATCGTGATCATCAACACCGGTGAGGAGTTTCTGAATGCGGCCATGCCGAAGAACGTGGAGGTCATATTCATCAGGAAAGAGGAATTCGACCACGGAGCAACCAGAAACCGGGCGATTTCTTGTACATCATCGGAATATTTCATCTGTATGACACAGGATGCCGTGCCGAAAAACCGATTCTTGATTGAGGAACTGCTCAAACCGTTTCAGGACGAAATGGTGGCGATCAGCTATGGGAGACAAATTCCGAGAGAGGATGCGAATCCGATCGAGAAATACACGAGAAGTCACAATTATCCGAATGTCGATGATAGAAAAACTTCGGCGGATGCCAAGCGTTTGGGAATCAAGCTGTATTTTGCGTCCAATGTCTGCGCCTGTTTCAGGCGGGATGTTTTTGAGAAACTGGGCGGATTTCATGAGAATCTGATCTTGAATGAGGATATGATATATGCCCATGCGGTCATTCACTCCGGCCATGCCGTTTTTTATGCGTCAAAAGCCGTGGTGATTCATTCTCATAATTACAGCGGATGGCAGCAGCTGACTCGAAACTTTGACATCGGATCCAATCAGGCGGATTTTCCGAAAGTTTTCGGAAAAATGAAGAGCGAGAGCGAAGGCAAGGCCATGGTGATGGGGAATTTAAAACATCTGCTTCGAATGCGTCGCATCGATCAGGCGATTCGGCTGATTTATGTCAGCGGATGCAAGTATCTGGGATATCAGCTCGGAAAAAACCATAAGAGATTGCCGAGAGCGGTTTGCAGATTCTTTTCGATGAATAAGAGGTATTGGGAAAGATGAGAAGAAAAGCGGATACTTTGGTCATTATACCCGCCTACAATGAGGAGGCGAACATAGAAAAGGTTGTCAAAAAACTGATGACGGATCATCCGGATTTGGATTACATCATTGTGAATGACGGATCGACGGACAATACGGCGAAGATTGCAAAAGAAAACCGATTTTTTCTGCTGGACTTGCCGGTGAATCTCGGACTTGCCGGCGCATTCCAGGCGGGAATGCGGTATGCGCTGCAAAACGGGTATGATTATGCGGTGCAGTTTGACGGAGACGGACAGCATCGGGCGGAGTATATTGACCCGATGCGAAAGAAGATGATGGAAGGATTTGACATTGTCATCGCATCACGATTTGTCGGGAGAAAAAAGCCGGTTTCGCTGCGAATGTTCGGGTCGACGCTGATCGAGCTGGCAATCCGGCTGACAACGGGAGTCGGTATTAAAGATCCGACCTCCGGGATGCGGATGTACAACCGACATGCCATCGAGGAGTTTGCACTGAAATTGAATTACGGTCCGGAGCCGGATACCATGAGTTATCTCGTGAAGCAGGGGGCAAAAGTGGCGGAGATTCCGGCGATTATGGACGAGAGAGAAGCCGGCGTCAGCTATCTGACTCCGGTGAATGCGATGAAGTACATGCTGCGGATGCTGGTGTCGATTTTGTTTATACAGAATTTCAGAAAGAGATAGGTGATTTATGTCGATGATATTAAAAATTCTGCTGATCGTGTTCTCCATACTCACAAGCCTGACCGTGATTCATCGCATTCGAAAAGCGAGAATGCAGATTGACGACGCGGTGTTTTGGGTGCTGTTTTCTCTGGTATTGATTGTGCTTGCTCTGTTTCCGGGTCTGGTTTACAGAATGACGGATATCACGGGGATGCAGTCGCCGGCAAATTTATTGTTTTTGGTCATTATTTTCGTGTTGATTGTAAAGATATTCAGCATGAGCATTAAGATTTCCGTACTGGAAAGCAAAATCGCAAAACTGGTGCAGAATGAGGCCTTGAAGGAAGTTTCGGATTCGTCGAAAGTCCTGTGACGGGGCAACTGCCCGGTGCCACCAAAGAGGGGGCCGGGCATGGCAGCCTTCTTCATCACAGCTCATCCATCTGCACGAAATTCCGAAACCGGATATGACGTACAGTGCTGGTACTGAAATCGATATCGTCATTTGTGATTATGATCTTCTGACAGGAGTTATCCAGTTTGGCAAATGCACCGAACTCTCGCTCATACGCCTTCTCCTCAGCCACAGAATAGGCAACCTGAATATAGTATTGCTTATTCTTCTTGTTGGCAACGAAATCAATTTCCTGTGAGCCGTCGTGATACACACGGAGATTGTACCCCATATAGATAAGCTCGTTATAAACCACATTCTCAAAGTTATGAGTAAGATCGTATCGGCTGTTCATGACCCGAATGGAATTTAAAGCGACGTCCTCATCGTATACCTTGAGATAGTATTCCAATTCACGTTTGGACTGGGCAGAATATTTCTTTACCGTTCCAATCGCATAGGCCTCTTCCAGATATCCGATATACTTGGTGATCGTAGTTATGGAGCATGGCAGGCCTGTCCCTTTCATATATTTCTCCACGGATCTGGCGGACAGAATTCTTCCGTTTGACAGGAATACAAAGTTGGCAAGCCGTTTGAAGACTTCGGTTTTTCGGATTTTATATCGGTTGATGATATCGTTCAAAATAATGGTTTCATTCAGCTCATTCAGATAGATTCGCTGACCGCTCTCGCCGCTGTATTCGATTCGTTTCGGGAAACCACCCCAGATAATATAATCAGTGAGTGTGATTTCCCTGCCAAGTTCATTCCCGTATTCAGCCAGTTCTCTGTACACAAATGGCCTGATCCGGAAAGGCACGTATCTGCCGGAAAGCTCTTTTGTGAACTCCCGGGATAAAAGCTTGGAGTTTGAACCGCTGATGAAAACGGAGCAGTTTCTGATCCGGAGTGTTCTGCACGCTCCGGCCCATCCCACGACGCGCTGAACCTCATCGAGAAATACGTAGCATAGAGATTCTTTTCGATGATGGTCAATATAGTTCAACAATGCCATTTCGTCAGGAAGGGCATTCAAGACAGCGGTATCCTCAAAATCAAGGAAAATGATATTGTCTGACCGTTCCTTTATCTCTTTCAAAATTTGTTTCAGGATAACAGATTTGCCACATCGGCGAATACCGGTAATGACCTTGATCAGATCCCCGTCGTAGAATTCGCGGATAGGCTCGATATACTTTTCGCGTTTAATCATCTCACACGTCTCCTTCCATTGACTCTGATTCTACTGGACATTTTAATGCATATCAGCGATTTTGTCCATTCCTACTGGACAATTTTTGTAAAAACCGAAAAATTGTCCAGTAGTATTTTGCATAATGATTCCCTGGTCATCACAACTTTGTCATACGAATATCCGGCAGAACCGCTGTCGGAAGTTCATCGACAAGTAGATTGACTTTGCGAGGTTGATATCATACAATCGAATCGGAAGTTCGTCGACAATGTCGGCAAATTGCAAAGTGTGATGACATGATTTTCAATCGAAACGGATACAAACAGATGCAAAGGAAGAATGACGGATGAGCAGCATATATGGAGATTATGCAGAGATTTTGGAACAAATCAAAGAGGATTTTTTGAATCGCCTATCCATTTTACGGGAGGAGAATTTATTCGAACACATCAGTGCAAGAGTGAAATCAGAAACAAGCATGGAAGAAAAATGCCGCAGAAAAAACTATCCTGTGAATGCGCATTCGGCACTGAAAAAAATTAAGGACAGCATCGGAATCCGGATTGTGTGCCTGTTCAGAGAAGATGTATATAAGTGCGTGGAGTACATCAAGTCTTTGCCGGATGTCAGCGTTTCGGAAGAAAAGGACTATATCAAGCAGTCGAAGGAGAACGGGTATCGTTCCTATCACATGATTATCGAGGTGGAGAGCAAGCACTTTGATATCGAGGGCAATGAAAAGGGAAAGTATTTTATAGAAATCCAGCTGAGAACGATTGCCATGGACACATGGGCGGCATTGGAGCATGAGATTAAGTACAAAAAGTCAATAAAAATGTCGGAAATTATCAGTAAAGAATTGAAAAGATGCGCCGATGAACTGGCGGCCTGCGATATTTCTTTGCAGGCGATTCGTGATATTGCAAATAAGGAATAGGAGTATTTATGAGATTATTGGTAATCGAAGATGAAAATGATTTGAGAGAAGTGGTGGCGGAGTATTTGACGGCGGCAGGCTATGAAGTGGAGAGTGCGGAAAACGGAATGCTGGGGTTTGAGAAAGCGCTCAGCGGAAATTACGATGCGATCATTATGGATATTATGATGCCTGTGATGAACGGACTGGAAGCTTTGGAACAAATGCGGCAAAATGATGTGATATCGCCGATTCTTTTATTGACGGCGAAATCGGAGTTGGATGACAAAGTGCAGGGTTTGAACCTGGGAGCGGATGATTATCTGACCAAGCCGTTTGCAATGAAGGAACTTTTGGCAAGAGTTCGCTCCATGACCAGGAGAAAGGAAGAGTACAGCCCGAAAAAACTGGAAATCGGCAATACGGTTTTTAATATTGAGGAGTCGGTTTTAATCAGCACCAATTCCGTGAGCTTGTCCGCGAGAGAAAACCAGTTGATGAAGCTTTTGATTTTAAATAAAAACAGAGAACTCGGGCATCAGGAAATACTTGATAAAATCTGGAACCGGAATGCGGACAGTGATACCCTGGCGGTATACATCCGTTTTTTGAACAGCAAATTGCTGTCCATCGGTTCCGATATCTGTATTGTGGAAAAAGAGGGAACATACAGAGTGGGAGAGTAGAATATGGTAAGAAAGTTGAGATGGCAGTTTATTTCGGTATCCCTATCGGCTTTGTTTTTTGCGATCGTTTTGGTACAGTCCTTTGTAATTATCATGACGCGTTCCAATATTGAAAGCCTGGGGAATCGAATCATAGAGGAAATCATCCGGCGAAAGGGTGTGATCGATGTATCGATTATCGACAATGACATCCGAAAAGAGGATGAAGAACTCGCAAGAATTCTGTACAATACGAGGTATTTAATCGGGTGGCTGGAGGAATTGGAAGACGGAATCCAATTTGAAGTTACCAATACCACTTTTTTGAACAGCTCCGTTATTGAGGACATCGCCTTGGCGGTATGGGGGACGAAAAGTGAAGGGAATATGGAACACCATGGATTGACGTATGCATACAGGTATGAGGAAGTGGAGGGACGATATCTGTTTGTGATTGTGGATATCAGCTCCCGAATCGAATTGGTGTCCAGCCTGACCGGTTATATGCTCATGGTGGGCATCATTATCATGCTGTTTTATTTCTTTTTGATTGTGGCATATTCCAGAAAAATCGTCCGTCCTTATGAGGAGGCGCAGGAAAAACAAAAGCGATTTATCACCAATGCCAGTCATGAGCTGAAAACTCCGCTTGCCGTGATCCAGGCCAATACGGATATGCTGGAAATGATGCACGGATCGAACAAATGGGTGGAGAGCAATATCCGGCAGATCGAAAGAATGAATCGGCTGGTTGCGGAGCTGGTGAGTCTGGTGAGATTGGAGGAAAAGGGAGAAATCACATTAAATGAAGTGGGGATTTCATCCATCGTAACGGAGGCATGTGATAATTTCGAGCAGGTGATAAAAGGCAAGGGGAAGGATTTTCATTCCGAGGTGGAAAACGGAATTTATATCAAGGGAGAAGAAAAATCCATGGTGGAACTTGTCGACATTCTTTTGGACAATGCTTCCAAATACTGTGATGAAGGGGGAAGGGTTGACCTGAAATTGTCAAAATCCGGTAAAAAAATGCAGATGGTTGTCTCCAATACCTATGCAGAGGGAAAGGGAGTTGACTACAATAAATTCTTTGAGAGATTTTATCGAGAGGATACGTCCCACAACAGCAGCAAAAAGGGTTACGGCATAGGGCTTGCCATAGCAAAACAAATCTGTGAAAAACTGGGCGGAACATTGAATGTTTCCTACAAAGAAGACACAATCCACTTTATCGTCGGTTTCGGGGTGATCAAATAATGGGAAATATAGCGCTGCTGGTATCCAGAAAGGATATGCTCTATCATGCACATAATATCTTGCAGGAAAAACAATATCATATTGATACCATGGAGGTCATCAGTACCGGGAATGCGGTATCCAAAGCCAGAGATTGCATCGCGAAAGGGAGCACCATTATTATTTCCAGAGGCCTGCAGGCTCTTCTGATTCGGCAGTACACCAATGTTCCCGTTGTGGAAATTGCCATGACGCCGAGGGAATTGGATACCTTGATTCATCGTGCAAAAAAAATCGTCGGCAAGGAAGAACCGAAAATTGCGATAATCGGAACGAAAAATATGTTTCCCGACATGTCCTATGCAGAAGCCGCGCATCACATCAGGATGAAGGTGTATTTTGCAGGCAGCTATGAGGATTTCCATGAGATGGCGGAGCGTGCGGCAAAAGACGGGGCGGATATCATCCTCGGGGGCGATGTTGCGGTATCCAAGGCGAGTTGCTTCGGCATTCAATCTCTGTTTCTGTTTATTACGGAGGACTCCTTAAGGGCAGCCTTTGACATGGCGGAAAGCATGTGGGCGGCGATCCAAACGCAGAAGGAGTATTCCGGTATGGAAAAAATTATGGATTATTCTTTCCACGGTGTGATGCGTCTGGACAGCTTCGGCAGAATCGAACTCCTGAATAAAACCATGGATGTATGGCTGGACAGAGATTCCGCACGTTATATTGGAAAGCATATCAAAGAGATCTTTCGGGAGATTTCAAAGCGGGAACTGGAAGATTTTGCCGCAGGTGCGGAGGACACCCGATTTTATCTGATAAAATACAGGAATCAATTATTCAATATCACCCTGGCGAAATTAAATGAAGCGGATATGAAGCAAGGCTATATTCTATCCTGCATTCGTCGGGAAAAAACGGATGCACAGACGGCGGGCGAGGTAATCCGGGGCCGTGTTCATTTCTCGGATATTTCCGCAAAGTCGAGGTCGATGAAAGCCTTTTTGGGACTTGCCGGGAGATATGCGATTTCCGATTATCCGATTTATCTCGAAGCTCCGGTGGGAACGGAAAGCTATGACATCGCCTGTGCCATTCATAATGCAAGTCCCTTGCAGGAGTACAGCTTTTTCAGTATATCTTCAGGGCATTTGGAAAGCGATATGCAAAGCTTTTTTGAAAAGTGCGAAAGGATAAGGAGCGGCAAAAAGGGTACGATTCATATTGGAGAAATCGAGAATCTGTCAAAGGAAAAACAGGACATTCTGGTGGAATGGATGACCGGTACGGCACCGGAGTGCCGCGGACTTCACTTTCGTTTCATCCTTTCTTCCGGATACGCTTTGGAGGATCTTTATCAAACGAATTGGATACGGGATCGTTTGTACTATCTGTTAAATGCTCTGGTTTTGCGCCTGCCGAAGCTTCGGGAGAGGCGGGAAGATCTGGAAGATATGGTGGAAAAGAGGATCGCCCATATCAATGAAAAATACTTTCGTTATCATCGTCTGACCAAGGGCGGAAAAAAAGCGATCATGGATTACGACTGGGAGGGAAATACCCTCTCCCTCTATGCGTTTTTGGAGAGAGTATTGCTGGCTTCGCCCAAGAGAAATATTGATGAGATTGACGTCCATGCCGTATTGCAGGAACTGTATCCCGAAAGAAGAAGCGAAGAGGGACCGAAGGTGCGAAGTGCAACGCATTCCGCCAAGGCGGGACTGATACGGGATGCTTTGATAAGAAACCGGTTTAACCGGGAAAAGACGGCAAAAGAGCTCGGCATCAGCAAGGCGACGCTTTGGAGAAATATAAAGAAGTTCGGCATTGTATCGGATTGAACTGTCAGGGATGAATGAAATTGAAACGAAAGACAGCATAGGATTTCAAAAAAATGAAATCTTATGCTGTTTTTATAGATTGTGGAGTTCTTTTTGGGAATTAATTCCATTGATAAAATGGATTATTTTTTTTATAATCGAGCCAATAAAAATTGAAAGGCGGTATATGTATGAAAATAGGATTTATCGGTCTCGGAATTATGGGAAAGCCAATGGCAAAGAATCTGGTAAAAGCAGGGCATGAACTGGTGGTGTTTGATTTCAATGCAAATTCCGTTGCGGAGCTTGTGGAGATGGGCGCGGTTGCGGCGGTAAGCTCCAGGGAAGTGGGGGAAAAATGCGATACGGTGATCACAATGGTTCCGAATTCTCCGCATGTAAGAGCGGCAGTGCTCGGAGAGGGCGGAGTCGTAGAGGGTGCAAAGGAAGGAACATGCGTGATTGATATGAGCTCCATCGATCCTACCGAATCCAAGGCGATCGGCGCGGAACTTGCAAAACACGGCATTGATATGATGGACTGCCCGGTTTCCGGCGGAGAGCCGAAGGCGATCGACGGCACCCTGTCCGTAATGTGCGGAGGCAGGAAAGAATTGTTCGACAAGTATTATGATATGCTCATGGTTATGGCAGGTTCCGTGGTGTATGTCGGAGATCTGGGTTCCGGAAATGTAGCAAAACTTGCCAATCAGATGGTGGTGGCTGTCAACATTGCGGCGGTGGCGGAGGCATTGACCTTTGCAAAGAAAGCGGGAACCGATCCGGAACTGGTCTATAAGGCGATCCGGGGTGGTCTGGCGGGTTCCACCGTGATGGATGCAAAAGCGCCGATGATGCTGGACGGGAATTATAAGCCGGGCTTTCGAATCGAGCTTCACATCAAGGATCTGAACAATGCTCTGAATGCGGCGCATGCGGTTAGCTCTCCGTCTCCTCTCACCGCACAGCTTATGGAAGTGATGCAAAACCTGAAGGCGGACGGAAATGAAAAAGACGACCACTGTGCAATCGTAAAATACTATGAGAAAATATCCGGAACAAGCATCGTAAAGCAGTAGGAGAAGAGTATGAATACGGATTTTATGAAAGGTGTTATTGTTCCCATCATCACGCCGATCGATGAAAATGAAAGGATTGATGAGGAGAAACTCAGAAAACAGGTGAATTACTGCATCGAGGGAGGTGTTTCGGGTATTCTCGCATTCGGAAGCAATGGCGAGTTCTACATGGTGGAAGAGGATGAGATGGAGAGAGGATTGAAAATCATACTCTCTGCCGCAAACTCCAGAGTGCCCGTGTATTTCGGAATCGGTGCAGTCAGCACCAAAAAATGCGTGCGTCTTGCCAAAATGGCAAGAGAAAACGGCGTATCCGGTATTTCCGTATTGCAGCCGATGTTTTTAAAGCCGACCGAAGAAGAATTATATCTGCATTTTCAGACAATTGCAAAAGCAGTATCGGATGTTCCGGTTCTTTTATACAACAATCCCGGCAGAACGGGTTATACCCTGTCTTCCGGTCTGGTGGAAAAACTCGCGAACGACTGTGCAAATATTGTCGGAATGAAGGATACCAGCGGAGATATTACGCAGACGGCGGAGTTTATCCGAAGAACCCGTCATCTGGAATTCAAAGTGTTCGGAGGAAAGGACACTCTGCTCTATGCTTCGCTTTGTCACGGAGCGGTCGGGGGAGTTTGTACTGCGGGAAATTTCATGCCGGAGCTGATCACGGATATTTACAATAAGTATGTGGCGGGGGATTTGGCAGGTTCTTTGGAAGCGCAGTTCAAACTGAATCCGGTCAGGCTGTCCATGGATGCCGGCAGTTTTCCGGTGGCATCCAAGGATATGGCAAATCTTCGGGGATTGGATGTCGGACTGCCGTACAAACCGAGCCTTCCGACCAAAGAAGGCGCCGCACTGGACGGATATCGAAGAACCATGAAAGAGGCGGATCTGATATGACGGCGGATCGAAATTCGAATCGTTTAGAGAGGGAAAAAATGCCGAGACTTTTGGTAAAGATAAAGGATGAGGATAATGTGGCGATTGCGGTGGAAAAAATAGAGGCGGGAACGAAAATTTCCGTGGATTTCGTCGCGATGCAAGAGATACCTCAGGCACATAAAATAGCCCTTTGCGATATCCATAAGGATGACCCTGTAATTCGTTACGGGGTCATCCTGGGTTATGCGAAGGAAGACATCAAAAAAGGTTCGTGGATCAATGAATTCATGCTGGATTTGCCGAATCCTCCGGATATTCATAATATGACCTTCGGAACCAGAATCGTGAACCGGGAAAGCCTGCCGGATCCCATCCGGCAAACATGGTTCGGCTATGAAACTAAGGGATGTGAGTATGCGGGGACCAGAAATATTCTGGGAATCCACACAACGGTGCAATGCGTTTCCGGCGTTCTCGATGTGGCGGTGGAGAGAATCAAAAAAGAGCTGCTGCCCAAGTATCCGAATGTGGACGAGGTGGTTGCCGTCAACCATGCCTATGGCTGCGGTGTGGCCATCCATTCGAGAGAAGCGCATATCCCGATCCGGGCACTTAGAAATATCGTCAAACATCCGAATTTCGGCGGAGAAATCATGGCAGTCGGTCTGGGCTGCGAGAAACTCACGATGGACATGCTGTTGGATGAAAAGGACAATCACGAAGATAATGTGATCATCCTGCAGGAATGCAGGGGATTTGAGGCAATGATGGATGCCATACTGACCATGGCAGAGAAAAAGCTTGCCGCACTGAATCGAAGAAAGAGAGTGGAATTGCCATTGTCCAGATTATTGATCGGCATGCAATGCGGCGGTTCCGACGCTTTTTCCGGAGTCAGCGCCAATCCGAGCGCGGGATATGCCGCCGATATGCTGGTAAAGGGCGGCGCCACGGTTTTGTTCTCGGAAGTTACCGAAGTGAGAGACGGCGTGCACCTGATCGGAGAACGATGTGTCAGCAAGGAAGTTCTGGACAAGCTCAGCGCACAAATGAGCTGGTACGATCATTATCTGGAGGAGGGGGAGGTGGACAGAAGCGCCAATCCGACACCCGGTAATAAAAAAGGCGGTCTTGCCAATATCGTGGAAAAGGCGATGGGCTCGATTGCAAAGTCCGGGACTTCTCCGGTGGTGGAAGTGCTCTCTCCTGCGGAAATGCCGACAAAAAAAGGACTGATCTATGCCGCCACACCCGCGTCGGACATCGTCTGCGGGCCTTGTCAGGTGGCGTCCGGAATCGGCCTGCAGGTATTTATGACGGGCAGGGGCACGCCGTACAATTTGGCGATCGCGCCGGTGATCAAGGTTTGCTCCAGAGATGATATGAAAGATCAGTGGTTCGATTTGATTGATATCAATGCCGGTCCGGTGGCAAAGGGCGAGGCAGATATTTCCGACATCGGAAAACAGATTTTCAGTGAAATTCTGGCGGTGGCATCGGGTGAAAAGAAAACATTTGCGGAAAAATATAAATTATATAATTTTATGGCGATTTTCAATCCGGCGCCGATTACTTAGGGAAACGCGGATTAAAGCGTTTCCCCGCCGGATTTGCACCGCAAAGCGGTAAATTCCTTCGTAAATCCGTGCGATCCTTCGATTATAAGCGAAACCGATACGCACTATTAAATCTAAGTATTAGATTAAGATTTATAAAACTGTTATAGTATTTTCAGAATTCGAAAAAAACGGACAAGGAAAAAAGCCTTGGATTTTCAACAAAAAACACCGAATGATATGAGGAGGATGAAAATGAGCGTACCGGTTATTACAAAAATGGAAGTTTATCCCGTGGCGGGAAAAGACTGTATGGAATTGAATCTGAGCGGCGCACATGCACCGTACTTCACAAGGAATATTGTGATACTGAGTGCAGATAACGGGGAGCTCGGAGTGGGAGAAGTTCCGGGCGGAGAAAAAATCAGGAAGGCGCTGGAGGATGTGGCGCATCTGGTGGTAGGGACGAAAATCTCCGAATATAAGAGTATGCTCGGCAGAGTGAAACAGCATCTGGACAGAACCTGCAAAGATGATGTACGGGGTAATCAAACCTTTGATTTAAGAACGGGGGTGCATGTGCTTACGGCAATCGAGGCGCCATGCCTGGATTTGCTCGGAAAATATCTGGATGTTCCGGTTTGTGAGCTACTTGGTGACGGAAAACAGAGAGATAAAGTCCGGATGCTCGGATATCTGTTCTTCGTGGGAGACAGGAAGAAGACGGATCTGGATTACGATTCGGAAGAAGATTCCGACTGCGCATGGTATCGCTTAAGGCATGAAGAAGCGTTGACCAAGGAAAAGATTGTGGAACATGCCAGAGCGGTAAAGGAAAAATACGGTTTTGAAGACTTTAAACTCAAGGGCGGCGTGCTGGCCGGAAACGAGGAGATGGAAGTGATCAGGGCATTGAAGGCGGAGTTTCCCGATGCCAGGATCGACCTGGATCCCAATGGAGGCTGGCTGTTGGAGGAGGCTGTGGAATATGTAAAGGGCATGCAGGGCATCCTTACCTATTGCGAGGATCCTTGCGGCGGAGAGGGCGTGTATTCCGGCAGAGAAATCATGTCCGAGTTCCGAAGAAGAACCGGATTTAAGACGGCGACCAATATGATCGCGACGGATTGGAGAGAGGTTTCCCATGCTCTGGAACTGCAATCCGTGGATATTATTTTGGCGGACCCGCATTTTTGGACGATGGCAGGCTCCGTGAGGATCGGCCAGCTTTGTAAGGACTGGGGACTGACATGGGGAAGCCATTCCAACAATCATTTCGATATCTCGCTTGCGATGTTTACCCATGTCGGAGCGGCGGTGCCGGGAGAGTATAATGCCCTGGATACCCACTGGATCTGGCAGGAGGGACTGGAAAGACTGACAAAAGAGCCGTTGCAGATTGTGGACGGATGCGTCGAGATACCGAAAAAACCGGGACTCGGCATCGAAATTGATATGGATCAGGTGAAGAAGGCACATCAATTGTATCTGGATAAATGTCTGGGTGGACGAGATGATGCGATCGGAATGCAATACCTGATTCCGGGTTGGAAGTTTGACCCGAAGAAACCTTGTCTAGTGAGATGAAATGGAAAATTTTTTGAACATGTTGGATTCCCAGCTGGTTCTGTTCGTATATCTCGGGATCGGGATATATATGAGAAAAGTGGGAATGATTGACGATAATACAAGGTTGAAGTGGATCGATTTTATCATTAAAATCAGTCTGCCTTGTATGGTATTCTCTTCCTTTAACGAGGAATTTAATGTGCATACCTTAAAGACGACGGGGATAGTATTTTTACTGTCCCTATTCGTGTCCGCGCTGAGTCTGCTGCTCGGAAATGTATTGTTTCGAAGATACCGGGCGGAAAAAGCAAGCATTTTGAAATATGCCACTCTGGTCAATAATTCCGGATTTTTAGGCCTGCCTCTGATCGAGTCGGTTTACGGCGCTACGGGACTTTTGTATGCATCCATCCACATCATTCCGAATCGGATTATGATGTGGACGGCAGGGATCAGTGTTTTCACAAAAGCTGATATGAAAACCAAAATCAAAAATATTCTGCTGAATCCGGCGATTATTGCGATTTATCTTGGGATTCTAAGAAGGCTTTTCGAAATTTTGCTGCCTCATTTTTTGGAGATTTCCATATCCAAGGTAGGAGGTGTCACTTCTCCCCTGTCCATGATTGTCATAGGAAGCATGCTGGTGGAAGTGGAACACAAGAAACTTTTGGAAGGGGCAATTATCTATTTTTCCGTCATTCGATTGGTGCTGCTGCCGATTTCGATATTGTTCGTTTACAAGGCTTTCGGGATGGAAGATCTGATAACGGGAGTTGCCGTGATTCTGACGGGGATGCCGGCGGGATCGACGACGGCACTGCTGGCAAGCAAATACGGTGCGGATGACGAGTTCGCCTCGAGGCTTGTGGTTACGTCCACGATACTTTCCTTGATCACGGCGCCGGTATTGATGCTGTTTTTGTAAAGGATGCAAAGAATCGGGGATATCCCGGTTCTTTGCATCCTTTGTTTCGGTAAAACAGACAGGAGCCTATGCCCGGAATGTTTCGTCCGTATGGTTATGAAAGTATTCCGCAATCATCGTATGCAGCAGGCATTCCGCCTCGTTCATCACCCAGTTTCTTCTCCTGGTGACAACATTTTTACGAATCAATTTCGGCTTGATGCTGTAATAGTGGATCTTGTTTTCGTTGATGGCGCAGGATTCCGCCAAAAAGGCCATCCCCGCTCCTTTTGCAATCATATCTCTTGTGGTGGAGATGCTGTTGCTTTCCAAAAGGATCGCCGGATTGAAGTCATATTGGTCAAACAGCTCATCCACCACCGCCCGAATGGAAGAACCCCTTTTTGAACGGATAAACGGTTCTTTGGAGAGTTTTTCGACCACGTCTTCGGCAAAGATGCTTCGGCTCGGATTTTCTTTGACAAAATCATGTTCTTTCGGAAGGGCAAGTAGAACCTCCTCTTCTCTTAATATGGTGGAATATTCTTCGAAAGGCGTGAGGGAGGCTGCCGCCATAATCGCAAGATCGATGTTTTCCTCCACCAACAGTTTTTTGCATGCCGGCAGGCTGAGCTCGGAAACCTCGATCAGATACTCCGGATAGATCTTATTGAATTCCGGCAAGATTTCGGAAAGGATCTTCAATCCGAACATGGAGGTCGTGCCGACATTGATATGTCCCCTCTTATGGATGGAGGAAATATTGCGATAAAGCTGCTTTTGTATGGCGATCACCTGATTGGCGGCATCGACATAGAGTTCTCCCGCCGGTGTAAGGGTAAGCTCACCTTTTGCACGAAAAAACAGAGGGGTACCCAGCTCCTGCTCCAGTTTTGACAGAAACTGGCTGAGGGAGGACTGGGAAACATAGAGTTCCTCCGCTGCCCGGGTCATGTTTTTTTTATTCGCTATGGTAATAATATAATTCAGGTTTTTGATATCCAAGATGACCTCCCGGTGAACTATTAGAAAAAACGATTGAAAGTATCAGTATTAAATATTAGAAAAAAGGATTGTTAAGATATAAACTACACATAAAGACATTATAGCAAAGATTGCGGGTAATGTAAAAGAAATCTGAAGGATTATGCGGTGGAAAACAAAGGAGGGATAGCGTGAGAACACCCATTGTGACGGATATGCAAGTGATTCCGGTGGCAGGAAGAGACAGTATGCTGATGACCTTAAGCGGTGCGCATGAGCCGTTTTTCACAAGAAATCTGATTGTCCTGAAAGACAATGCGGGGCATACCGGTATCGGAGAGATACATGGAGGAGATTATACTTGTGAGGCGCTCCGGTCCTGCATTCCGCTCGTTCTCGGACAGGAAATCGGAAGGTATAAGGGAATCCTCGACGCCATTCACAAGGCGGCGGCAAGATCCGATGAGGACGACGGAGAGGGCATACAAAGTCTGGATATCAGCAAACTGAAGTTTGTGGTAAAAGCGGAATGGGCGATTGAATGCGCTCTGCTGGATTTGCTGGGGCAGTACATGGAGCTGCCGATGTGCGAACTTCTCGGCAACGGGAAACAGAGGGACAAAATCGAAACTCTGGGCTATCTTTTCTACATCAGCGACAAAAAAAAGGCGGATTTGCCCTATATGGATGAGAGTTACAGCGAAGATGCCTGGTTTCGACTGCGAAGAGAGGAGATCTTAAGCGCGGAACGCATTGTGGAAGAGGCATTGGTGCTGCAGGACAAATACGGTTTTCAGAACTTCAAGCTGAAGGGCGGAGTTTTGGAAGGGTATCGGGAAATGGAAGCGGTTCGGGCTTTGAAAAAAGCATTTCCGAACGGACGCATCAACATAGACCCGAACGGAGCGTGGAGCTTGAAAGAGGCCATCGAGATTTGCAAGCCCATGGAAGGGATTCTGACCTATGTGGAAGACCCATGCGGCCCGGAAGCGGGATATTCGGGCAGAGAGATTATGGCGGAGTTTAAAAACAAAGTCAGCATTCCGGTGGCAACGAATATGATCGCGACGGACTGGAAACAGTTTTATCACAGTGCCGCACTCAAAGCGGTGGATATCGTTCTGGCGGATCCGCATTTTTGGGGATTTGAGGGCAGCGTGAGAATGGCTCAGATCTTAAATGACTGGGGACTTACCTGGGGTAGCCATTCCAACAATCATTTTGACATTACATTGACGGCATTTGCCCATACCGCGGCGGCGGCACCGGGCAGTCCGACGGCGCTGGATACGCACTGGATATGGCAGGACGGTCAAAATCTTCTGGATGACACTCCCGTTATCCGAAACGGATATCTGGAGGTGCCGAAGGGACACGGGCTCGGTGTTCATCTGAATATGGACCGGGTGATGGAGGCGAACGCTTTGTACAATGCTCTGCCCACACATGATAGAAATGATGCAATGGCCATGCGGTTTTTGATTCCGGACTGGAAATTTGATTCCAAAAAACCGGCATTGGTCAGATAGGAGGAAAGATGTTTCTGAAAAAATATGGTGACATTATTGTGGCGGGATTCTTTATCCTGGTATCCATACTTATGATCATTGCGGCAAAGGCTTTGCCGAAGTCCGCGGTCATGGAGATCGGACCGGATTTTATGCCTTTGGTGATCGCCGTTTTTACATTGGTGATTGCGGCGCTGCTTCTTATTCTCAGCATCCGAAATTTAAAGAAACGTTTGGAAATTTTGGACGGAAGCAAGGATGATACGGATTATAAGAGAGTTTTGCTCAGCTTTTTAAGTATTCTTGTATATACCTTTGTATTGCAGCCTGTCGGATTTCTCATATCAACGATTGTATACCTGCCGGTACAGATGTACATTCTGGCGCCGGGCGATAAGAGAGGCAGGAAGGATATCGCGGTTTTAATGGTCATCACTCTGATTTTTACGTTCTGCGTATTCTTTTTATTCCGATACGGATTCAAGATTCTGTTGCCTTCGGGCATTTTTACCATCGATTTATAAGGAGGGGAAACGATGCAAGCACTTGGAAATTTGGGCAGGGCGTATCTGGCGATTCTGACGCCGCAGTCATTACTACTTATGTTGGCCGGCGTTGTGGTGGGTATTATTTTCGGCTCCATACCCGGTCTTTCCGCCGCAATGGCGGTGGCGCTGTTTCTGCCGCTGACTTTCAGCCTGACCCCGATGCTGGGGATGAATGTTCTGGTGGCGGTATACATCGGAGGCATATCGGGAGGTCTGATCTCCGCAATTTTGTTGAACATGCCGGGAACCGCATCCTCCGTCGCAACCTGCTTTGACGGACATCCTATGGCAAAAAAGGGAGAAGCGGGAAAAGCACTGGGTCTGGGAGTCGTGTTTTCGTTTTTGGGTTCGGTTTTCTCCTTTATCATTCTGACATTCTGTGCCCCGCTTTTAGCGGGTATCGCACTGAAATTTTCACCGGCGGAAAACTTTGGCATCTGTCTGTTTGCGCTGACCATGGTGGCGATTCTGTCCTCCGGAAACATGCTGAAAGGTCTTTTGGCGGGTATGCTGGGTCTGATGTTTACCTTTGTCGGTATGGCTCCGATCGACGGAATTGCAAGATTTACCTTCGGAAACAATGATTTGCTGGCGGGATACGACACACTGCCGACTCTGATCGGAATCTTCGCCGTCTCGGAAATTCTGATCACTGCGGAAAGCATCAGCTCCGGCAAGGTGGAAACCATAAAATTAAAACCGATCAAGGGCTTCGGTTTCAGTTTGAAAGAGTTTACGGCGCAGATACCCAATGCGATCCGGTCCGCACTCATCGGTACGGGCATCGGCATTCTGCCCGGTATAGGAGGTTCCACCTCGGGCATGCTTGCCTATGTCACCGCCAAGAATATGTCCAAGTATCCGGATGAATTCGGAAAAGGATGTCCGGACGGAATTGTGGCGACGGAAACGGCAAACAATGCCACCATCGGAGGTGCGATGATTCCTCTGCTGGTACTCGGTATTCCTGGCGACGGCGTTACCGCAATGATGCTCGGAGGATTCCTCATACACGGATTGTCCGCCGGTCCGCTGCTTTTTGTAAAGAATGCGGATGTGGTGTACGGAATTTTTGCCGCCTGTATGGTGTGTTCTTTGATCATGCTCATCGTGGAGCTCGGCGGAGTCAGAATTTTCGTTCAGCTTTTGAAGGTTCCGAAGCATATATTGATGCCTCTCATCGTGGTGTTGTGCTGTGTCGGCGCATATGCAACCAATAACCGCATATTTGACGTGCAGTCCATCATATTGTTCGGCGCAATCGGATACATCTATAACAAATTGAAACTTCCTACCACACCTTTTGTGCTGTGCTTTCTGGTCGGAGAGATGTTTGAGACCTATTTCCGAAGAGGTTTGATGACCTACAAGACATTCGGCGCCTTCTTTACCAGACCGATATTTACCGCATTTTTCGTAATTTCCGTGGCAATTGTCATCTGGACGGCCTATAAGGAGATCAAATTGGCAAGAAGCAATGCAAAGATTTTGCAATCACAATAGAACAAAAGGAGAAAAAAATTATGAAAAAAAGAATGTTAGCACTTGCTCTTGCGGCAAGCACCGTTTTGGCAGCCTGCTCGGGAACATCCACAAGCAGTACGACGACGGCGGCTTCGGGAGAAACCACCGCTTCGGGAGAAACCACCGCAGGATCCGGCGCATCCGGCTCCACCGTTGCGGCGGGTGCATGGGAGCCGAGCACGACCGTATCCATCGTGGTACCTGCGGGAGCGGGCGGAAATACGGATCTCTCGGCGAGAGTGTTTGCGGAATATGCAAAGCGTATGACCGGCCATGATTTCATCGTGGTGAATGCCGGCGGAGCGGCAGGTTCCGTGGCATCCCAGCAGGTTCTGGCAGCGGAACCGGACGGACATACCTTCCTTTACGGGCATACTCTGGTAAATGTTGCCAATATTGCCGGAGTTACGGATTTTAATTATGAGGCATTTGATCTGGGACCGACCTTTGCGAAGGATCCGGCGCAGGGACTCTATGTCAATCCGACAAAGTATTCCGACCTGAATGCGTTTATCGAGGCGGCAAAGGCGGCACCGGGACAGTTAAAGGCATGTACCGAGGTGGGAGCATACACCTATTATGAACTTCTTGCCTTTGAAAAGCAGGCGGGCATCGATCTTGACCTGGTGGATGTGGGTTCCAATGCCGATAAAATCACGGCGCTTTTGGCAGGTCAGGTGGATTTGATGCCGGGTGCCTATATCAATACCAAGGATTACATTGAAGCGGGGCAGTTCCTCTGCATCGGTGTTCCGACGGAAACCAGATATGAATTGATTGCGGACATCCCGACTTTAAAGGAGCAGGGCATTGATTTGGTGTATCCGGACTGTGACTTCTCCTTCTATTTCCCGAAGGGAACATCGGCGGATGCCATCGCGTTCTATGACAATCTGGTAAAAACCATGGTGGAAGATCCGGAAGCGGTAGCGGCGATTGAAAAAGTGGAGATGATGCCGTATTATCTGAATCCGGAAGACTCCGCAAAGAATGAAGCTAAGATGTACGAAGACATTAAAGCGATTGCGGATTCTTTGAAGTAAGTATATCCAATCCGAAGAGGGGAGTGAAACCTTCTTCGGATTGGATTTTTGTGATTTTTGATCCCGGAATAATATGTTTTTCAAAAACGGAGCATTTTGAAAGGAGGCGCTGGACAAGCTTGTAAAATCCGGAAAGGTTCGTGCAATCGGCGCATCGGCAATGTACGGATTTCAATTCCACAATATGCAGATGATTGCACAGCAAAACAATCTTACCATGTTTTCCACAATGCAGAATCACTACAATCTGCTGTATCGGGAGGATGAGAGAGAATTGATTCCGGTTTGCAAACAGTACAATGTTTCTCTGATTCCGTACAGCCCTCTGGCTGGCGGGCATCTGACCAGAAACACCTGGGATACTGCCAGTCATAGAAGCGAAACCGATAAAATGCTGCGGGGTAAGTATGATCCGGAAAAGGAAAACAATATGCAGATTGTGGAGCGCGTGGATGCGCTTGCATAACATGTAATGGATGCTTCCTATTGCGTAAAATATAATTGCATAGTTTTAGTTTGTGTGTTAGAATGGAGCCAATCCGAAGAGGGAAGAGAAATCTTCTTCGGATTGGATTTTTTGAGAGTCAAAGCAGGTAGGAATAAGAATGGATGCCCGAAGAAGTCGGGAGAAAGGAAAATTCAATCCTCATTGAAGAGGATTGGATGAAACGGGAAATGAAAGCGATTGAGATATATCTGGTAACAAACGGGAACGGACTTGCGGCCGTTGATTTTTACAAGGATGCTTTTGATGCCGAAATCATAAGCTGTACCACATACGGTCAGGCGATCTTGAACACCGCCGAAGCGTTGAAAAATTATGTGCTGAATGCGCAGCTGAGAATCGGGGATATCCGTCTTCAGATTTCCGACAATTCCCCACAGTATGATTATGTACAGGGAACGAATATGTCCGCATGTCTGCAATGTGAGAATGTGGAAGAAGCCAGGAAGATATTCGACAAACTGAGCGTGGATGCAAAGAGCATCGACCATGATTTCAAGGAAGTACCTTGGAGCCCGGGGTATGGAATCGTGGTGGATCAATTCGGCATGACATGGCAGGTAAACACGGATATCGAAGGATTTATATCCGAGACGGTAACATTCTGAAGTAAATCGATGCAGAGTAAATCGGGCAAAGTGAAACCGGTTATGCAAAATGAGTCGGTCATGCAAGCGGGAGGGAGTCGGAAAATATGAAAAATTTCGGAATTATGTTATATGTGGATGATGTGCAGGCGGAGAAGGAATTCTGGGCAGCCGTCGGATTTTTGATTCAGAACGAGTCGGAGATTATGGGTTATGCGACATTTGATATGAAGTCCCACAAAGAGAGCACCTGTACATTTACGGTGTACGACAAGCAATTTATCCGGGAGAATTCTCCGGAAGTCGTGGACATGCAGCCGAGTATTCTTTTCGATTGTGAAAATCTGGAAAGTTTGCATGAAAAAATATCCAAGGCGACGAAGATTGTCAATCCGATCACAGATGTGCCGTTTCGCCATTTCAATTTCGCAACACCGAACGGATGCTATTATGCAGTGAGGGAAGTATGAAAACCATTGACGAATACATTTCGGATTTTGAGCCGGAAATCCGAAAACATCTGATCGCCGTACGGCAGTGCCTGCGGGAAGCATTGCCGGATGCCTCGGAAAAAATCGCATGGGGGATGCCGACGTATTGGAAAGGTCGCAATATCATCCATTTTGCGGGGAATAAAAAGCATATCGGATTGTATCCGGGACCGGATGCCGTGGTTCACTTTTCCGAAGAACTGGACAGGGAAGGCTATAAATACAGCAAGGGTGCGATTCAAATTCCGTACAGCGAGGATTTGCCGTGTGAACTGATCCGAAGAATCGCGTTATGGTGTAAAAGATCGGAGAAAGACGAATGAAGGAAACATACGAATTTGATGCGGTGATTGAGCCGGTAAAGGAGAAAGGCGGTTCGTTTATCAGAATCCCCTTTGACATTCGTGAAGAGTTCGGTAAGGGGAGATTGAAAGTTCATGCAAAATTCAACGAAATTCCGTACGATGGAAGCATTGTGAATATGGGCGTTAAGAATGAAGACGGTTCCATCTGCTATATTATCGGTGTAAGAAAAGACATTCAAACATTAATGGGCAAGGGCGTGGGTGACCGGATTCATGTTGTGATCACTCCGATTGTTTGAAACATTTGCGCGGGTCTGTATGACCGGCGCTTTTTGCGACATTTTTTGTTGGTGGGAGAATCTGCAAGATTTAGAAAATCTTTTTTAATTTTAAGATTCAGTTTTATTTTTATCTGGTACAATGAACAAAACCGAAGCATTCAAATGAGAAGACAGCAGCAAGGAGGCAAGATGGAAGAAGGAAGAATCCTTTTGGTCGAAGATGATACGGAAATCCGGGAAGGCGTGGCGATTCTGTTAAAAGGGAGAGGCTATGAAGTGTTTCAGGCTGAAGACGGAATCAAGGCCCTCGAAGTTTTGCGGGAGCAGGAAGTGGATCTGGCGATTCTGGACGTGATGATGCCGAGGATGGATGGGATCACATTGACCGTGAAACTTCGTGAAAAACACGATTTTCCGATTATATTTCTTTCGGCGAAGTCGGAAGAGATTGACAAAATCATGGGGTTGAACATGGGAGCGGACGACTATGTCACAAAGCCGTTTACCCCGATGGAACTGCTGGCAAGAGTGGGAGCGCAGCTGAAGCGTTATCAACGATTTAAAGAAAAACTGGAAGCCGGATCCTCACAGGCGGAATCCAGAGGGCAAAAGATTTATACGGTCGGCGGGCTTATGCTGAACGAAGAAATGGTGGAGTGCAGGGTGGATGACCGATTGGTTAAGCTCACGCCGATGGAATTTAAAATTCTGCTTTTGCTCATGGAAAATCCGGGCAGGGTTTTCTCGGCGGAGGAGATTTATGAACGTGTATGGCAGGAGATGGCGATCAATACCGATACGGTGATGGTACATATCCGCAATATCCGGGAAAAGATTGAGGCAGATCCGAAGAATCCGAAATATCTGAAGGTGGTATGGGGTGTTGGATATAAGATTGAAAAGCAAATATAAGATATTCTTAGGTATTGCCGTGGCGGCAATTCTTGCTTTTGCGCTGTTTTTTACATTGTCTTATCCGACCCTCGATCGGATGAGCAGAGAGTATCAAAGCAAACCGGAAAATCAGGCGCAGCTGGAGCAAAGGCAGGCAGAAGAGCTGGCATCGGTACTGATGAATTCCACGATGACATTGACCAAGCAGGTCCGGGAGCAGGAAGAAGGAAAGCTTCTGACCAATATCGAAGCCTATGTGGATGTCAAGGTGGACGAAAATGTTTTAAAGCAATATGAGGACGAATACGAACTGTATTTGGATATGATTGAAGAGTTTTTTGTTCGCAGCAACGGATGGAAGCGAAGTTTTGACAAATACAGGAATGTTCTGTCTTATGAGGTGATTTCTTCCGAAACGGACGAAGTGATTGTCCGGGAGAAGGGCCTGGATTTTACGGAAACGGAGGCTTTGTCCAAGCTGGTGCTGGTTTTTGACAATGCCGGGAAAATGACGGTAAAAGAGTTGAAATTGAACGGAAATATCACAGGTGAGACGGAAGAAACACTGAGAAAGTCTTTGGAAAAATATCACCGATTTGATCCGTTGGGCGACTATCTTGCCTATCTGTCGAGCAGCAAGAGAGATATCAAACATGAATTCGAATTACGCTTTAAACCGCCGACGAATCTGGAGTTTGTGTATTATTTCAATTCCGGGCAGATGTTCGGCCCGGACAGTGTGATATATACCGACCGAAGCACCTATTTTTTCAATCTTCTCTATATCGCGGTTATTTTCACGGTCATACTCGGGGTGGGATTGTCCTTTCTCAAAGACTACTCGGACCGGCAGGACAAGACGAATGTGCCGTTGGAGGTTCTTGTACTCGCAACGATTGCCGCATTGGCTTTTTCGGGATCCGTTTTCCCGAAGAATCTGATTTTGACAACTTTGGACAACAATCTGAGTGATTTTCTGTTTCGAGCGGGAATTTTCAAGATTCTGTCCGAAGCCATGATTTTTTTGCTGAATGTTCTGACGTGGACGAGCCTGCTGGGAGTAACTTTATGGGTGACCATAAGTCTTTGTGCCGTTTTTCATCTGGGACCGAAACGGTATTTTCTGGAGCGCACTTTGACGGGAATGTTTTTGACGAAGCTGGGCGAAATTTATCGATTTGTGATTCGAACCGATATCGAGGTAAACTGGAACGACAGCGCATTTCGTCAATTCGGAAAATGGATCGGTTTGAATTTTCTGGTGCTGTTGTTGATGGCGATATTCCGTGTTCATAATTTTTTCGGATTGCTGATTTATTCGCTCTTTATTCTGGCGATTGTTGCAAATTATTACAATCGAAAGAAGGAACATTTTCGGAAAATTCTCAAATGGATGGACACATTGGCGAAGGGTGAGCTTTTCTTTGAGGAGAAATCGGCGGTGGAAGCCAATCCGAAGAAAAAAGTGTATGTGAATGAAAACCTCGGCGAGTTCGAGCCGTTTGATGAGCGATTGAGGCTGATCAATGACGGATTTATCAAAGCGGTGGACAAGGAGAGAGAGAGTCAGAGATCCAAGTCCGAATTGATTACCAATATGTCGCATGATTTAAAAACACCGCTGACTGCCATTATCATGTATATCAATTTGCTGAAGGATGAAAACATCGATGCAAAGGAAAGAAGAAAGTATATCGAAATCCTGGATGCCAAGTCCATGCGCTTTAAGTCTTTGATCGATGATTTGTTTGAAATGAGTCTGGCAAGTACGGGGAAATTGAAGCTGGAGAAGGCGGATGTGGACATCGTCGGACTGTTAAAGGGATTGAGGCTGGAATACAATGAAAAAATCGAAGAGGCGGGTATTGATTTTCGCTGGCAATTGCCGGGCGGCAAATGTGTACTGAGTCTGGATGCCAAAAAGACATACCGGATTTTTGAAAACTTGCTGGTGAACATTACAAAATATGCACTCAAAGGCAGCAGGGCATATATCGTTTTTTCGGAAACCGCGGACTATGTCGATGTCACATTGACCAATATCTCCGATATTGAGATCACATCGAATCCCGAAGAACTGCTGGAGCGTTTTGCAAGAGCGGATACGTCCAGAAATACTCCGGGTTCGGGACTGGGACTTGCGATTGCGAAGAATCTGACCGAAGCGCAGGGCGGTGAGATTTCGATTGATGTGGAAGGCGATGTGTTTAAAATAAATATCCGGTTTTTTCGAAACCCGAAGTAGGGTTCGAGCAAAAGATATTTCGCAGGCAAAAAAGGAGTGAAATTCGGGCGGAAGCGATTTCACAGCCCGAAGCAATTTCACAGACCGACAAGGAGTGAAGTTCGGGCGGAAGCGATTTCAAAAAACGAAAAGGAGTGAAATTCGGGCAGGACGTTTTCGCAAACGGAAAGGAAGTGAAGATGATGACGGTAAGGATTGGGAACAGAAATGTGAAGAGAGTGATTGCCGGGCTGACGGCAATGACTTTGGCGGGGAGCCTTGTTTTTGCAAATACGGTTTTTGCGGCGCCGGGTTTTGCAAGAACGCAGGAAGAATGGGACAAACTTCGGGACAATACCCTGGAATACACGGAGATTCAGGGTTTGATTGAAGAATACAATGCAACGGTTCTGAAAAACAATATCGAGCTGATGGATTTTCGGAAAAAGTACGGCAGAACCAATGCTACGGCAAGCGAGCGCTACAATAAGACGGCGGATGAAATCATGGCAAATCTGGTGGAACCGGACATCGACTCCCCGACCTATGCGCAGGCGTTGCTCGGCAAGGCAAACTCTCTGGCGACGGTCGACAATTTGAGGAAGTCGGCGGATACTTCATTGGAAGATTATGATGTCAATTATTATAATTTTGAGCAGGCAAAGATGAGTCTGGTGCAGATTGCACAGACCAATCGCATCAATCTGGAAAATGCAAGATTGAGCGAGGATGCGGCAAAGCTTTCCGAGGAAAAAGCCGATTTGGATGTGCAGAATGCGAATGCCAGATATCGCGCGGGTGTTGCGACAAATCTGGATGTGCTCAACGCAAACGAAGGTCTTTTGAATGCGCAAAAAGAGGTACTGAGTTCTTCGGCGGAAACGGAAAACATTCGTCAGAAACTGATGATCATGTGCGGCTGGTCCTATGATTCGCATCCGGAATTTACGGCATTGCCGGATTTCAATCCGGATGAGAAAATACAGTCCTTTTCCGTGGAAGAAGATACCAAACGGGCGATTGAGAACAACTATGTGCTCAAGGCGAATGAAAAAAAACTCGCCAATGCCAAATCGCAAAGTCAAAAGGACAGCCTGAACAATACCATCGCAAGCAATAAAGCGGGCATTGCCAATGCGGTACTTACCGCTTATCAAAGTGTGAAAGCCGCGCAGGAAGCTTTCACGCATGCAAAAAACAATTCCGAATTGCAGGCTGTGAATTTTGCCAATATTTCCGGCAAGCACAGACTCGGTATGGTCAGCACCTATGAGATGCAATCGGCAAGGATTGCAAATGACATGGCAAAGATTTCTTTGCAACAGTCGGAACTCGCACTTCGAATTGCAATCAATAATTATGAGTGGACAGTTGCCGGTCTGGCAAAGACGGAATAATACGGAAAGCGCGGTGTGAATATGAAAAAGATCAAACAATGTCTGGCAGCGGGACTTTGTGTGCTGCTGATGAGCAATGGCACGGTGTTTGTCGCCGCCGCATCCGCTGTGGACGGCCCGATGGGACAAAACCGGACGCCGGCACAGAAGATGGGCGTCAGCGAAGAGGACTATCAAAGATATATGGACAATCGCCTGGAGTATGCGGAGATTGATGCTCTGGTACACTTTTTCAATCCGGGTGTCGTAAGCGCGTGGAAGGACTATCGGGCAAACATCGATGAAATTACGATGAATATTTCCGAATTGGAAGCCGGTCAGAGAAGTCTTTCCGAATTGGCGGAGAATGCAAAGAGTGCCGGTGATATCGAGAGTTTCGGGGTATATACGGCACAGGAAAAGGCATTGGATCAGACGGTAAAGAGTCTGAACCGTTCGAAAGTCAGTCTCGGCAGGGAGGTCAGCATCGGGAATGAAAGCCTTCGAAACAGCGAGCGGCAGGTCATTCATGCGGTGAAAAGCATGATGGTCAATTATTTGAGCCTCAGAAAACAGATGGATTTGCTGCAGTCGGGAATTGCGATCAGAGAGGAGATGCTTGCGATTTCAAAGACCGGCGTGGATGTGGGCACATCCATTTTGCAGGATGCGATCCGCGCCAATTCCGAGCTGGCAAAGAACAAGGCGGATTTGGAAACGCTTCGATCGAATGCGGAGAGCATGCGAAGAACCTTGATTACCATGCTCGGCTGGGATGTCAATGCACAACCCGAAATCATGGATATCCGTGTGGAAGATTTTGTAAACGGAGATGTCATCCAAGCCGTCGATCTGGAAGCGGACATCAAATCCGCCATCGGAAACAATTATACTTTGATTTCACACAGACGGGCGAAGACATCTCGAAACTTTACCAAAAAAGAAGCGGCAGATGCTTCCGAGGCACAGATGGAGGGCAATGTCCGAAATGATGTGACCAAGAAGTATCAAAACATGAAAACGGCACTGCTGGACTATGAATCCAAAAAGACGGCACTGCAGGCGGGTGAGATGAAGGCCAATGCCGCCGAATCGAAATACCGTCTTGGCATGTTGTCCCGGATTCGCTATAATGAAAGTGCGCTGGAATACAATCGGGCAAAGGTGAATGCAGAGGTATCGAGTCTGAATCTGTTGCTGGCATATCTGGAGTATCAGGATGCCGTTCGCGGAAGCGCATCTGCAGAATAGGTGAGAACATCGGGAATACCGGTGTCGTGTTGAAGGAGGAAGAGATGGACATTCCGGTAAAAAGACTGAAAAGGGAACTGGTTTACACGGGGAAAGTAATTAAGATTTATCAGGATCATGTGATTGCCAACGGCAATGAAACGAAATGGGATTTTATTCACCATGACGGTGCGGCGGCAGTGGTTGCCGTGGATGATGACGGACGGCTTTTGATGGTCCGGCAATATCGCAATGCACTGGATCGTTTTACTTTGGAACTGCCGGCAGGCAAAGTGGATGATATTGAGGAGCCGAGAAGGATTTGCGCCTTCCGTGAGCTGGAGGAAGAAACCGGAAAAAAAGTGGAATCCCCGGATGATCTGGAGTTCCTGATTCGGGTCAATACGACCGTGGCATTCTGTAATGAAGCCATTGATATCTTTGTCGCAAGAAATCTGCAGCCTTCCGTACAGCATCTGGATGCGGACGAAGTCATCCATGTGGAGAGCTGGACGGTAGAAGATCTGCTGGAATTGATCTACAAAGGGGAGATGACGGATTCCAAAACGGTTGCCGGGATTCTGGCATATGCAAGAAAGTATCACAATACATGACAATGAAAGAAAACCGGATAATTCGTCACCGGACAGGAGACGGATCGTGTGCAGGTTTTGGCGAATACGCAAACACCCCGGGCGACACTGCCCGGGGTGTTTGCAACAAGAATAAAGGAAGATCCATTCCGATTAAATCGGTTTAAACCAGAAACGGTACTCTCTTTTTTGAAGCGGCCCCAGAGTCTGGATATAGGTTTTTTTCAGAAAATTTGTTTCATGAATCTGATCCATCGTGAGTCCGTTCCAGGGCTCAATGCAAAGAAACGGCGCTTCTTTTCCGATCGGTGTCCAGAATGCGACGGATTCGTAGTCCGGAAATTGGAACTCCAGACCGTGACCGGTTTTGGTGCTGATGAGCCTGACAATGTGCGAGTCAAAATGTTCGAACAGAATGGCATCATGGTCAAACATCGGATAATTCAAAAGAACATCGTCCTTATCAAAATCCGAAAACATCAGCTTGTAATCGGAAAATGTTTCGCCCGGCTGCATCGGGCAAAAGAAAGCGGGATGACCTCCGATTTCGAACGGCATCGAAACTTTGGATTGATTGATGACGGTATACACGACTTCCAGTTCCTCGTTGCGAAGAGTGAAGCTGACATTGAATTGAAAATCAAAGGGGTACATCTTCAAGGTTTCCTCGTCGCTTTCCGTGTACAATGTAACGGTGTTTTCCCCCTTTTTCAAGATTTGAAACGGCCGGTCCTTGACGATTCCGTGCCTCGGCATATGGTAGGAACTGCCGTCAATGACGAGCTGATCGCACTCGGGTCCGATATGCGGAAAGAGAATCGGCGAAGTTTTTGCCCAAAATGCAGGGTCTTTTTGCCATAAATATTCTTTTCCCCGAACGTCCTTGTATGAGAGAAGTTCCGCGCCGGTGGTGGTGCAGGTAAAGGATGCATATTTGCCGGTGATCATAATGTCCATAATAGTCCTCCGATTTGCCGTATTGTGTGATTTCGTGTAAAACACGTCGGAAACACTGGATTTTATATCCTCTTTGCATTATAATACATCTCTCAAGAGTTCGACAAGAAGAAAGAGGAAATTGGTATGGATCGAAATAAAATCATTGTGCGTACCGGTATGATGGGCATCGGAATCAATACTTTGTTGGTGATATTTAAAATGGCGGTCGGGTTTTTGTCCAATTCCATTGCCATAGTTCTGGATGCCGTGAATAATTTAAGCGATATCCTTTCCGCATTGATCACCATTGCGGGTGCCAAGCTTGCCGGCAAGGAACCGGATGAGGAACATCCGTACGGCCACGGCAGATATGAGTATATTTCCGCGATCGTGATTGCCGTTCTGGTGCTGTATGCCGGAGTTGCGTCGGTGGTGGAGTCCGTGAAAAAAATCATCCGGCCGGAAGTGCCGAAATACAATACCGTATCTCTGTTGATCATTCTGGTGGCGGTTATCACGAAAATCATCATGAGTATTTACATCAAAAAGGTCGGAGAGCGGGTAAATTCCAATTCCCTGATCGTAACCGGAATTGATGCGGGATTCGATGCGTTGATTTCTTCGGCGACTTTGGTGGCTGCATTGATATTCCTGTATTTTCATATCAGTATCGAAGCCTATTTGGCATTGCTGATTTCTCTTTTGCTGATAAAGAGCGGATACGGGATGCTGACGGACACGCTGAGTCTGATTCTCGGAAAGAGAATCGCACCGGAAAAATCAAAGAGCGTGCGGGAATGCATACTCGGTGTAGAAGGCGTAGAAGCGGTCTATGATTTGATTTTCACGGACTACGGTCCGGACACCATCATGGGAACGGCGCATATTGAGGTGGATGCCGACCTGACGGCGGTGGAGATTGACGAGATAACCAGAGAGATTACGGATCGGGTGTATGAAAAGGAGAAAGTCCTCATGACCGGCGTGGGGATCTATGCCAAAACGACGGAGAATCACAAGACGACCGGGATTTTGGATGTGATTCGAAAGGCTGCGCACAAACATAAAAATGTGCTTCAGATCCACGGTTTTTATGTGAATTTTGAGAAGAAACTCATACGATTCGATATGATTGTGGGATTTGAAGAAAAAAACCGGGAGGCGGTATACAAACAGGTACTGGAAGATGTGAGAGCCGGATGCGAAGGATTTGACATTCAGATTATGATGGATGTGAATTATTGCGATTGAAGTCGGTACTTCCGCGTGTTTCGCTCCGGGATGGAATAAAGCTTGACACGAAAAATCATTGCGCGTATAATAGACAGGCATGCAAAAGCATGTTTTTTGTCATGCAAAGCTTAAATGAAAGCAACCACAGAAAAAACATAAGGAGGAACAGGAATGCCAACATTTAACCAGTTAGTTAAGAAGGGCAGAGCAACTTCAGAGAAGAAGTCCACATCACCGGCGCTTCAAAAGGGATTCAACTCTCTGCACAAGAAAGCGACCGATGCTTCTGCACCGCAAAAGAGAGGCGTGTGTACAGCGGTAAAGACCGCCACACCGAAGAAGCCGAACTCGGCTCTTCGTAAGATTGCCAGAGTACGTCTGTCAAACGGTATCGAGGTAACCAGCTATATTCCGGGAGAGGGACACAATTTGCAGGAGCATAGTGTGGTTCTGATTCGCGGGGGTAGAGTTAAGGACCTTCCGGGTACAAGATACCACATCATCCGCGGTACGCTGGATACGGCAGGTGTTGCAAACAGAAAACAAGCACGTTCCAAGTACGGTGCGAAGAGACCTAAGGTTAAGAAGTAAATTTAAAAACAGGTAATACGGTGCCATATGTATTCTGTGGGTTGCAGAAGATATATTCGGCACAGGCGTAAGAGTAACTTACGAGTACCGTAGATCTAATCGCCTTTTTTCAAAAAAGGCAACTATATTAAGGAGGGAAGTAACGTGCCACGTAAAGGAAATACACAAAAGAGAGATGTATTAGCGGATCCATTGTACAACAACAAGATTGTAACCAAGCTGGTTAACAATATCATGTTGGACGGCAAAAAGGGTGTAGCACAAAAGATTGTATATGGAGCGTTTAATCGCATCCAGGCAAAGACAGAGAAAGATCCTGTTGAAGTTTTTGAAACGGCATTGAACAATGTAATGCCGGTATTGGAAGTTAAGGCAAAGAGAATCGGCGGAGCGACGTATCAGGTTCCGATCGAGGTAAAGCCGGAGAGAAGGCAGGCACTCGCGCTCAGATGGTTGACCATGTTCTCACGCAAGAGATCCGAAAAGACACAGGAAGAAAGGCTTGCCAATGAGCTCATGGATGCGGCGAACAACACAGGCGCAGCCGTGAAGAGAAAAGAAGAGATGCACAGAATGGCAGAGGCTAATAAGGCATTTGCTCATTACAGATTCTAAGTAGGAGGAAACGCAATTGGCTGGAAGAGAATATCCACTGGAGAGAACCAGAAATATAGGAATTATGGCTCATATCGATGCAGGTAAGACGACATTGACCGAGCGTATTCTGTTTTACACCGGTGTAAATTATAAGCTGGGAGATACTCATGAAGGTACGGCGACGATGGACTGGATGGCGCAGGAGCAGGAGAGAGGTATTACCATCACTTCCGCAGCGACAACCTGTCACTGGACCATCATGGAAAACAATCAGAAAAAGGCGGGAGAACCGGAAAACCGTATCAATATTATCGATACGCCGGGACACGTTGACTTTACCGTTGAGGTTGAGAGATCTCTGCGTGTACTGGACGGCGCCGTCGGTGTTTTCTGTGCAAAGGGCGGCGTAGAGCCGCAATCGGAAAATGTATGGCGTCAAGCCGATACATACAATGTACCTCGAATGGCATTTATCAACAAAATGGACATTTTGGGTGCGAACTTTTTCGGAGCAGTAGAGCAAATTCGTACAAGACTCGGAAAGAATACCATTATTCTTCAGATTCCGATCGGCAAGGAGAGTGAATTTAAGGGGCTTGTGGATTTGTTTGAAATGAAAGCATATATCTACAATGACGACAAGGGTGAGGACATTTCCATCATAGATATCCCGGAGGATGTGATGGTGGAAGCGGAGCTGTATCGTACCGAATTGGTGGAAAAGGTTTGCGATTTGGACGAAGAGCTCATGATGATGTATCTTGAGGGTGAGGAACCGAGCGTTGAAGAGATGAAGAAGGCGCTTCGCAAGGCAACCTGCGAGTGCAGAGCGATTCCGGTTTGCTGCGGAAGTGCATACCGCAACAGAGGGATTCAGAAGCTTCTCAACGCGGTAATCGAATACATGCCGTCACCGCTTGACATTCCGTCCATCCAGGGCGTGGATATGAACGGAAATGAAATCGAAAGACATTCTTCGGATGAGGAGCCGTTCTCCGCACTGGCATTCAAAATCATGACCGACCCGTTCGTAGGAAAACTGGCATATTTTCGAGTATATTCCGGAAGTCTGAATTCCGGTTCCTACGTTTACAACTCGACCAAGGGCAAGAAGGAAAGAGTCGGACGTATTTTGCAGATGCATGCCAACAAGAGAATGGAAATCGACAAGGTATATTCCGGAGATATTGCGGCTGCGGTGGGATTGAAGTTAACCACGACCGGCGACACCATCTGCGATGAGCAACATGCGGTGATCCTCGAGTCCATGGAATTCCCGGAACCGGTTATTGATATCGCGATCGAGCCGAAGACCAAGATCGGACAGCAGAAGATGATCGAGGCGCTGCAAAAGCTTGCGGAAGAAGATCCGACATTCCGTGCGAAGTCCAATCCGGAGACCGGTCAGACCATTATTTCCGGTATGGGTGAGCTTCATCTTGAGATTATTGTAGACCGACTTCTGCGCGAATTCAATGTCGAGGCAAATGTCGGTGCACCTCAGGTTGCATATAAGGAAACCTTCACCAAGGCGGTGGAAGTGGATTCCAAGTACGCGAAGCAGTCCGGCGGACGCGGGCAGTACGGTCACTGTAAGGTTCGATTCGAACCGATGGATGCGAACGGCACCGAACTGTTCAAGTTCGAGTCCAGCGTTGTCGGCGGATCGATTCCGAAGGAATACATCGAGCCGATCAAGGAAGGTATCGAAGAGGCATCCAAGGCAGGTATCCTCGGCGGATTCCCGGTGCTTGGCATCTATGCAAATGTATACGACGGTTCCTATCATGAAGTCGACTCGTCCGAGATGGCATTCCACATTGCCGGATCCCTCGCATTCAAGGAAGCGATGGCAAAGGCGGGAGCGGTGCTTTTGGAGCCGATTATGAAGGTAGAGGTTACCATGCCGGAGGAGTACATGGGAGATGTCATCGGCGATATCAACTCCAGACGCGGACGCATCGAAGGTATGGAGGACATTGCCAGCGGCAAGCAGGTGAACGCATTTGTTCCGCTTTCCGAAATGTTCGGATACTCCACGGATCTTCGTTCCAGAACACAGGGACGCGGCAACTATTCCATGTTCTTTGAAAAGTATGAGCCGGTTCCGAAGTCCGTACAGGAAAAGGTGCTGGCAAGCAAGAAAGACGGAAAGTAATTAAACAACAAACAAAGCATATCGGAAATTTGCTTGATAATTGTGCAACTTTGTTTTATAATAAAATTCAGCTAACCGGCAAATTTTCAAGCGCAAATTAAGGAGGATTATTTAAAATGGCAAAGGCAAAATTTGAAAGAAGTAAGCCACATGCAAACATTGGTACCATCGGACACGTTGACCATGGTAAGACAACTCTTACAGCAGCAATCTCTAAGGTTCTTGCTACAAAGTATCCGTCAGATACAAACAAGATCGTAGATTTCGATAAGATTGATAAGGCTCCGGAAGAGAAGGAGAGAGGTATCACCATCTCTACATCTCACATCGAGTATGAAACACCGAACAGACACTACGCTCATGTAGACTGTCCGGGTCATGCCGACTACGTTAAGAACATGATCACCGGTGCAGCGCAGATGGACGGCGCGATTCTCGTAGTTGCCGCTACCGACGGTGTTATGGCTCAGACCAGAGAGCATATTCTTCTTTCCCGTCAGGTAGGCGTTCCTTATATTGTAGTATTCATGAACAAGTGTGACGCGGTTGACGATCCGGAGCTTCTTGAGCTTGTTGAGATGGAGATCAGAGATCTTCTTACCGAGTACGAGTTCCCGGGCGATGACACTCCGGTTATCCAGGGTTCCGCTCTGAATGCACTCAATGATCCGAACGGTTCCTGGGGCGAGAAGGTTTTGGAGCTTATGGAGGCCGTTGACTCCTACATTCCGAATCCGGAAAGAGATACCGACAAGCCGTTCCTTATGCCGATCGAGGACGTATTTACCATTACCGGTCGCGGTACCGTTGCTACCGGTCGTGTGGAGAGAGGTACTTTGGTTCTCAACTCGGAAGTTGAAATCCTCGGTATTCATGAAGAGTCAAGAAAGACGGTTGTTACCGGTATCGAGATGTTCAGAAAGCTTCTGGATTCCGCTCAGGCAGGTGATAACATCGGTGCTCTTCTTCGTGGTGTTCAGAGAACCGAGATCGAGAGAGGACAGGTTCTTGCAAAGCCGGGTTCCGTAACCTGCCACAAGAAGTTTACCGCTCAGGTTTACGTTCTTACCAAGGAAGAGGGTGGACGTCATACACCGTTCTTCAACAACTACAGACCGCAGTTCTACTTCAGAACAACCGATATCACGGGTGTTTGCCAGCTTCCGGAAGGCACCGAGATGTGCATGCCTGGCGATAACGTAGAGATGACCATCGAACTCATCCATCCGATCGCTTGCGAGCAGGGTCTTCGTTTCGCGATCCGTGAAGGCGGAAGAACCGTAGGTTCCGGAAGAGTTGCAAAGATTATTGAGTAATCGCATATTGTCATAACAGATACTTGCCACAATCTTGTAGAGGTACAGGATTGTGGCTTTTCGTTTCAAAGACTGTACAAATAGGAAAAACAGCAAAAACAACGATTGCACAGTGTTGATCGGATGAAAATTTACGATATGCCGAAACATTTGGCGAATCAAAACAGATGGCAAAGGCAATGGTGGAGATCGGAATCGAAGATAAAAACGGCCAAACAACCGTGAATTTCACGGAGATTTTTTTGCCCTCCTTTGAGAATGTTGCGGGTGACATGACAGGGTGGTTGATTCATATGACAAGGCTGGAGAAGATGTTTGAAAACCGGCCCGTACCGGAGATTCCCGATCTGCAAAGGGAAATTGAGCCAAGGGTAAGAAAAATCATTTCCGGACTTACAACCGATCATTCATGAAAGAGAGGAAAATTATGGCAAAATTAACATACTCACTATGGTTTAAAGATTGCGCCGCGGATGCGGTAAACATGTATGCAGATTTATTTGAAGAGGCATGTATTACCGGTCGGACTGTCCTGCCGGATACACCGTCCGGGGATGTGGAGATTTTTACCGGGGCATTTTCTCTTGTCATAGAATGTGATAATCAGAGCGAAATTGACGGGTACTGGGAGATTTTATCGCAGGTTCCCGAAGCGGAAGCCTGTGGATGGTGTCAGGATCATTTCGGCATAACATGGCAAATTGTCCCGGAGAAACTCACAAAAACGACAATGACCGCAGGCAGGGAAACCCTGAAACAAATGCAGGAAGTGTATTACCCGATGAAAAAATTCATCATGGCCGACCTGGAAGAATTCCTGGACTGACAAAGCAAGATGTGGAAAGTCCGCGGATTGTATATCGTGAGGAATCTTGTTTGCCGCCGCTTGTGATTCGTTTCGATAATGGTTATAATGGGCATGTCCAATCAATACAATGTCGGATATACCTTCCTATATCCGAACACACAGATAAGGAGCAAATATGCCAAGATTACATGTATTTGATATGAAGTTTTCCGATGTTTACCCGCTGCTTGTTCAAAAGGCGGAGAAAAAAGGAAGAACCAAGGCGGAGGTGGATGCGGTCATAACCTGGCTGACAGGATACGGAGCAAATGAGTGGAGTGAAGAAGCAACATATCGGGAGTTTTTTGAACATGCTCCGAGGATGAATCCGAACGCTGCACGGATCAAGGGAGTGGTATGTGGAGTCCGTGTGGAAGAGATGGAAGATAAGCTGATGCAGAAAGTTCGCTGGCTCGACAAGCTGGTGGATGAGCTGGCAAAGGGCAGGGCGATGGAGAAGATATTGCGGGAATAGTTTTCCGTCCATGTTCACAATCGATTGCCGGGATTGTCAGGAGAAACGGACTTGCCGACAGTATAAGCGGATGAGTAAAACGGATATTGAACAAACGAAAAAAACCGCAAACAGAAAAAGCTTTCAATAAGAAAAATCTACAAGCAAGAAAAAGCTGCAAACGAGGAGAAACACTATGAATATTGGATTCATCGGCTGTGGAAACATGGCGTGTGCAATGATCGGGGGACTGATCGGTGCGAAGATTGTAAAGAATGATGAAATCTACGGGTCGGATTTGAATCCGTCAACTCTGGAAAAGGTAAAAGAAGAATTCGGGATTCGAACCTCCCACGATAATGCCGGGATCGCAGGAAAATGCGACATTGTGATTCTTTCGGTGAAACCGCAATTTTACCCGTCGGTGATTCGGGAAATCAAGGATGCCGTGACCGATGCCACGCTTATCATATCCATTGCGCCGGGAAAAACCCTTCGCGCATTGGAAGATTTATTCGACCGTCCGGTGCGCCTTGTGCGAACCATGCCGAATACGCCCGCATTGGTCGGACAGGGAATGACTGCAATGTGTGCCAATGAACGGGTGGATGACCGTGATTTGCAGCATGCGCGGGCAATTTTCCAAAGCTTCGGCAAGGTGGAGGAGGTATCCGAATACATGATGGACGCCGTGGTAGCGGTCAGCGGTTCGTCCCCTGCATATGTCTTCATGATGATTGAGGCGATGGCGGACGCCGCGGTGCTGAAAGGGATGCCGCGACAAATGGCATACACCTTTGCGGCGCAGTCGGTTTTCGGTGCGGCAAAGATGGTGCTGGAACTGAAAAAACATCCCGGCGAGCTGAAAGACATGGTGACATCTCCGGCGGGAACGACGATTGAAGCGGTAAAAGTGCTGGAGAAGGAAGGATTTCGAAGCGCAATCATGGAGGCGATGATTGCCTGTGCGGAGCGATCGTCAAAGCTTTAGGAAAGAACATCAAGTTGAATGCTCGCGGAAAGCCTCTGACAGAATTTGAGAATTTCAAGGCTCGGTTAATCGGTAGAATGAAAAAACTAGGATTGCCTTTCAAGAGTTAATATGTAAAGGGTGGTTTCTGCCATCTAATACATATGACTGCGGCTCATTTGTGGTAAATTGAAAAGCAGTTGTAAGAAAGGAGTCAAAAAGCCTTACGACCGCTGAAAATCAACACAAAAGGAGCTGAACTTTATGAAATCGATCTTTGAAGAAATGGGCGGTACATACCGTCAAGTGGACGATTATTTCATTCCCAACATTACTTTGCCGTATGAACAGTATCCGCAACCGTGCGGAGGAAATCATCTTGACTGAACTTGTATATGCTTAATCGAATGCCCGTTATCGGCTGTGTAGCTGGTAACGGGCATAAACTTTATTTATGCGGTTCGATAAAACGATATTTGCCTTTTCCATATCCTTTTACTGGTACGATTAAGCTTGCGACTTTCAGTTTGCTGATAAGATTGCCGGCAGCGGTAACGGAATCTCCTGTAATAAAGGAAATGTCGGAACGACCAAAGACACCGCCAGTTCCCATGTTTTTATAGACCGCTTTTGCTTTCTTAATTGTGGTCTGGCTTGCGTTTAACCCATCAATCGCAGCCTCAATCGCAACATAGTCAGTGGTAATCGCAACGCTTTCATCCTCAATCGTAACATTAGCGGAGTTTGTTGTTGTACCATAATTCAAGTTATACAATGTGACTTGGAATGAGGTAACATCGGAATAGAACTCCGGTTCCAGCTCTTTACGATAGTTATGAGCAGCATGGTAAGATTCCGTAATCTTCTTAAAGCCGCTTCCTTGACGCTCCATATAACCCAACCGTCCGAAAATATCAGCGAGAACAGGATTGCGGCGAGTGGAGGAAATATTGGATATATCTCTTTCCTGTATTCGTGTTCCATCAGCCATGCCGCCGGGAGAATAGATTGTAAGACGGTCATCATATATGTCAATATGAACTTCGCTGCCTAAAATAAGGTAATCACGATGGATCAAAGCGTTGACAAGGGCTTCAAAAACACTTCGTTCGCAGTAGTCCGGCATTTCAATACGAGAGTTTGCTGTTTTCTTCCAACGAGTTTTCATGTTCCGTTTTACAAAGCTGACACCTTCATTGAGCAGGATAATTAAGCTGCCGGAATATTCTGCACTGTCGAGAGCATCCACCATACCGCCGCTTTTATCCAAACCATTCCAGCGTGTACAGAACAGTCGGGAATGTCTGATTGGAGAATCATCTGCCAGCAAAGCACCTGCATTTGTCAATTTTTCGTATTCGTTTCTTATATCGAAGGAATCAAAAAGTTTATCTTCCATGCTGTTACCGGTCCAGACCCTGTATCTCTCTCGTAGCTTGGAAAAAGCGTAGTCCTTGAAATCATATTCAGAGTTTAGAGTGTCATAGGTTCGGTTCATGCCTTTCAATATGAGCTGATTCAGGGCGAAACTTGGAGCAATCACACTCTCATTTCCGATGCGAATATATGCCTCCATAACACCATCTGCTTTGTAGTAGTAAGGCGTAGAGTATCCAGAGGAGACTGTCAGTATCAGAATATTTTTACCATCCTCTCGTTCCGGCACAAGAATGAAGTTGGGATACGGCGAGATACGCTCTTTAATCAGGCGACTGATTGCCTCCGCATCTGCCTGTGCGTCCGTCAAACCAACCACATTTCGGTTATCATCAATGCCAAAAAACAGAGTACCACCGATACCATTTGCAAAGGCGCTGACGCTTTTTAGCCAGCTTTTCGGTTTTTTAACTTCCAGAGCGACCTTGAAATCACATTCGGTTGCTTCAGCAATCCATCTATCAATCATTGTCTTGTGCCTCCCTATCAGAACTGTTTTTTCTCGCTCTGCTTTTGTAAACATTATGCTTATTCTTGCACTGCGGGCTGCAAAATACAGCACTTGGTCTGTTTGCAACAAAGGCTTTGGTGCAGTGTCTGCAAAGCTTAATCGGGTTTTCACTGTCGGTCAGCATAAAGCTGAACATCATCTGAATACCCAGCAGCAGGGAATGAAAGTCCCAAACGATGGTCGGCTTATCCAACAGGGCGATATGGTAAGTTGGCGCTATGCCGCCGAATGCCGCCATGCTCTGCTGCATCATCTGCCGGGTTTCATCGTTCAGTGTATCATAATCCTCATAATAAAGGAAACTGTTGATATAGGTAAACGCCCAGTCAATGAACTGCTGTTTCATCCATTCATATCGCTCCGTATAT
>JBHAEV010000153.1:0-2985 GCA_041855735.1 Lachnospiraceae bacterium | reverse complement strand
GTGCGCTGTATTTGCCGGAATACTCATCGTCCGCGTCCTCATTGACATACTCTTTGATGCTGTTTTCATCGTAACCTCTCTGATAGAGCCATTGCTCTTCCTTGTCGGACAAAAACTTGTAGAAAATGAATCCGAGGATATAATCCTTGTATTCATTCGCCTCGATCTTTGAACGCATTCGATTTGCCGATTCCCATATTTTCGCCGCCAGCTGTTGTTTGTTCATGTTCCGTTCCTTCTTTTCTGTTTTTTCGATGTGCGGATAATCGTTTCAATTATATCATTTGCCGGAGTATTTTTCAGCACTTTCGACAAAAAACCATAGGCTTTAATGTAAGACTCAGAAAGGAATCGTCCTTCCTAAGTCTTATGCTTTCCGCTTATTCCGTTGTCCGCAGACACCGCCCTGTATTATGACGTCTTATCCGACATACCATGAATATAGGTCTTCAAATTCACTCCCTTGGCCATTCCGGTGAATTACCGACCTTACAAAACGGGATTTGATGATTACATTTCAATGTGAAATTTGAAATATTTCTCTTGGAAATTGACAGCTTCTTCGATCTCCTTAGATGTAAATCTTATTCCTCTCGGAGCAACAACCCATTTTTCTTCAACATCATCCTCTCTTTTGATAACAGCAATCACTTCTCCTTCATATTCATCGACCGCTTCATCGATCCCAAGTATATACACATCTTGTTCTTCTCCGTCAGGAGCGATTATTCCTTCAACATAACCATAATTGATTGGGTAAATATGTTCCGGGTAATCAGGATGAACACTTCCAAGAGGACGATCTACTTTTACCCTTACAATCTTGCCAGTCATATCATAACCTCCACCGCTTCTAATTCATTTCTCTATATATGAATCGAAAATTATTACTTCTTTCCTTCTAATCACGATCATTTGGGCTTTTACCGATATGTGGCAACATCATGAATCTGTTACCGTCATCTTCGGTTCGAAGCTAAGCTGCTTCAGTATCCGGAGATCTCGCTTACGTGCGTTCTTGAGATTCCGGCTATTGCCGCGCCGCTCCATCTTCATGCATCTTGCCATCAGCAGGATGTCATTGGAGGAAAGGGAATTGTTATTGAGTTTTTTGACTGCAGCCATCATCTTCTGAGGGATTTGGCCGGTAATCAGCATGATAAATGACAGCCCCTGTTCCTTGTAGCAGCTCAGCAAGATCCTCAATGGCAGATGATTGCATGTCCATCACAGGATGCAGGCATACGCGAAGATCCGGGAAGCGCGATCTGCCGGGAAACATTTTTTCAGCGCTTCGTGTACATCACCTGCAACATCCTTGATCAGAGCATACTGCCCGTACTCAAGAACAGGAATCTCATCCCGGAATTCCTCTCCTTTGTACAGATGGTAGTTCCTGTTCGGAATGAACCCGTTCCGGGAATGATTTTCCCGGTGCTTTTTCCGGTCTTTTTGCCCCGGTCACCGCTTTCAAGTTTCCGAGCCTGATACATGTATACATAGTAATTGCCGCTGATGAGCTTAATCTCTGTACAGGGACCGGGGCTGTACTGCTTAATCGCATCAGGAATTCCGGATTTCGCCTTGGTGGCGCCCTCCGATTCATATCGGTAAATCAATTAATGATTGTGTTTAATCACTCGATTTATCGGGTTATTCATCAAATTACTACATAAAACATTATTATTTTCTCATATACTGTTTCAGCTGGTCATAAAAGTTTTCTCTGGTTCCGGCCATAATCACAACAATCACCTTATTCTCCAGATACTCTACTGTATATGCCAACTCATAATTTGTTTTATTGTAATAAATGTCGTACCCATATACACCGGACAGATCTCCGGTTTTTGCTTTCCCGACTGTGTGATCCTCTCTTATCGCATCAATCGCTGCCTGATACAGCATCTTCAATTTTTTATCTTTCAGTTTTTTGATGAATTTTGCTGCAGGCGGAAGAAAACGCACGTCGGTCATTCCTCATCCTCCGTACCAAAAACATCCACATAAGATATATAACCGGATTCTGAAGATGCAACCTGCTCTGCGTCCACAAGCATTGCTTCCACTGCCGGGCGTACCTGCCCCTGTGCTTTTTTAAAGCGCTCCAGAAGATCATTGCCACTGTATCCCTCGGCAATTAAGTCCGTCAGAATCTGCTCTGCAAACTCTCCTCCTGTATTGGTTCTGGCAGGACGAATAACCAGTTCATTTCCACGCACTGTACATTCTGCCTCTGTATCAAATCCCAGCATAGTAAAAAATTTCTGTGGGATTGTAATCTGCCGCTTCGCAGAGATGCTTAATTTTTTTACTTCCATAGAAACTCTTCTTTTCGTCATCGTTGCCGACATTTCTATATTCTCCTCTATACATTCGCAAATCAAAGAAACAATATTCCTTGTTTCTTGGTTTCTAAGATTATTCTATTCAAATTTCCATCGTATGTCAAGGTCTGTGGAGCCTTTTCCGAATCGCGGCGTGAGCATCGGTTCCGGTGAACCGTGGTATAAAGTAATCTTTTCCATTTTGTACTACCTTCCCCTACACAAACATTTTTTTCCGGCATGGATTTAAAAATCTCGAAGACGAAGTGTGATATTTATGAGAACAGTATTAAACCAATCTGAAAACATCGGTCTTACTTCCTCAACATAAATCAACTTGTATCTTCGAGATTTGCTTTGTAATATCTTAGCTTTGCAACAATTTCAAGTAAAAAATCTCACCAAAAAATATTTACCCGAAAGCGCTGTCATGATTATCAAAGTCGAATTTTTTTGTCAATAGCTTGTGCAGCTACAAGTTTACTGAATTCTTCACGCATCACAAGTATTTCAAGAAATAAATCTTCATAATCCGATTTCAAATCTCCGATCTTATCTCCTATGTCCGAACGATAGATCACCGTTTGTTTATGCGTTCTGATAAATGAGGTTTTATTTAATTTAAGCTTCGGATACAAAGACGGTTCAACCTTAATGT
>JBHAEV010000152.1:0-12822 GCA_041855735.1 Lachnospiraceae bacterium | reverse complement strand
TCCGAAATCGTATAAAAGAAATTTTCATGTCTGCAAAGATGTATTACCAAAATCTCAAAGAAATTCTGACATACGAAATGATAACTTTCTTTCTGCTCTTTTAATTCCGTCAAAATCGAATGAAAACAGTCCATCACCGGATTGTTTTCCGTTTTAAACTGCACCACACTGTATGTGGTAGTATCTTTCGAATTCACATGGATCGATTTTGCTCCCAGAATCATGTATTCCAAAGGGGATTTTTGATCCGAAATCTCGGTGTGCCGGATGAAGGGATTGATGGTCACCAGCGTATTTTCCCGGATCGGGATCATCTCATTTTCAATATTCATGTATCCGTGCCCACGCGTCACATAAAAAATCTCAGTGAATTCATGATAATGCATCGCACTGACCCAATCCTTTTCATATTGTGATATGGTTAAAAACAGCAATCTCGACCTGTCCATTGTGTTGGGATGACTCGGAATTTCATACTTCATTGTTGCCATATTTTTTGCTCCATTTGTTTTTTTTTATCGTGCAAGATGTATATTCTCTCCAACAACATTAATCTATCATAAATACCAATTTTTTCAAAGATGAAAAAGCAAGAATTCTAAAATTCACAGCAAGATGAAGTATTCTCCATTTTTTGCTCTTAGTGTAATATATACAATACAAGGTATTAAAAACACCATCTCATTATTAAAATTCAAGTATAAGATCAGGGGGAAACGTTTATGAAGAACAAATTTTTAGCAATTTCATTATCCGCAATGGTTCTTGGTTTGACAGCTTGTTCAAGTAGCACTACCGCAACCACTGCACCTGCCGAAACCACGACAGCACAGACTGAGGCAAGTACCGCAGCCCAGAGTGAAGCGACAACTGCCGCAGAAGCACAAGAAGAAAGTCTGACCGTTTGGGCATGGGATCCGAACTTTAACATTAATGCATTAAAGAAAGCGGAAGCGATTTATCAAAAAAACCATCCGAATTTTAAGCTGAATATTCAAGAGATGTCATCCAATGATATCGTGACCAAGATCATTGCTGCCGCAGAGTCGGGCGATCTGTCCACTTTGCCGGACATTTATCTCAGCCAGGATTTCGCATTTCATAAGAATGTCGGTGCTTATCCGGAAGTATACGTGGATCTGACCGATTCCGGCATCGACTTCAGTAAGTTCACAGCCGGTAAGCTCGCCGACTCCACCGTCGACGGCAAGAATTACGGTGTTCCGTTTGACAATGGCGCCTCCATTATGGCAGTTCGTACCGACTATCTGGAAGAAGCGGGACTTACCTCCGAAGATTTCAATAATATCACATGGTCCAAATTCGCAGAACTCGGCAAGATCGTTCTGGATAAAACCGGTCATCCGATGCTTACCACATCCGGAGGTTCGGAGCTTGTACTTCAAATGCTGCAATCATCCGGTGTTTCTCCGATGAAAGACGGCAATGTATTTATCAAGGACAATGAAACGCTTGCACAATGTATCACGATTTACAATGATCTTGTGGCAGCCGGCGTGATTGCGGAATACACCGATTGGGATCAATACATCGCTTCCATGAACGACGGCAAGGTTGCCGGTGTGATCAATGGTTGCTGGATCATGGCATCCATTCAGGCCGCCGAAGATCAATCCGGCAAATGGGCGATTGTGAATCTTCCGAGCGTAGACGGTGTTGCCACCGCAACACACAATTCCAACTGCGGCGGTTCCAGCTGGGCAGTGACCAGCAATACCAAGAACAAAGAGTTGGCATTTGATTTCTTAAAGTCCACATTCGGCTCCAGCATGGAATTGTATGATCAAATCCTTGAAACCGGTGCGATTGCAAGTTATATGCCGGCAGCTGAGTCGAACGAATATCAAAAAGGTTCCGACTTCTATTCCGGCCAGAAGGTATTTGCCGACATCATTGATTTTGCCGGAAAAGTGCCTGCATTTGATTGCGGTGCATACTATGGAGACATCCGCGATGTATTGAATGCAACGATCACGGATATCGTTCAGGGCAAGACAACGGTAGAAAAAGGCCTGGAAAATGCACAGGCGGAAATTGAGTTTAAGATTTCCGAATAGTGGATGGAATCCGAACGGACATACTCAAATCCAATCCATCATCTCCAAGTGAACATTGGATTTCTTTCAAGAGGGGTAGAGCGGCATGGCATGCTCTTTCCCTCTATTTTAAAGCAGGATTATGAATACGGATTGTGAATACATTCCGTAGAAAGGAAAGGACAAGATGCAAAAGAGTACGAAAATGACCATGGAACAAAAGCGAAGTCTGACCGGTTGGGCATTTTTAATTCCGGCAGCACTTCTCATCTTTATTTTTTGCTTTTATCCCATGTTCCAGGCCATCCTGATTTCCATGAAAAAAGGCACGGGCGTCAAAATGACATGGGCAGGATTTTCCAATTACATTCGAATTACCAAGGACAATAATTTTTACGATGCCTTATTTAACACCTTTTTTTACCTGATCATTCAAGTGCCGATTATGCTCTTGTTGGCACTTGTACTCGCTCAGATGCTTAACAACCCGAAGATCAAGTTCAAAGGCTTGTTTCGAACTCTGATCTTTCTTCCGTGTGCCACCTCTTTGATCTCGTATTCCATGATCTTCAAGGCAATGTTTGCCGTGGACGGATTTGTCAATTTGATCCTGACACGCATCGGACTGCCCGCCGTGCCATGGTTCATCAACAATTGGACTGCGAAAATCGTCGTGATTCTTGCCCTGCTCTGGAGATGGACAGGCTATAACATGGTCTTCTACCTTGCCGGTTTGCAAAACATCGAGAAATCGATTTACGAAGCCGCCAGAATCGATGGTGCATCGGCATTTCGCCAGTTTACCCATATCACGATCCCATTGCTGAAGCCGACGATTCTGTTGACTGCCATCATGTCGACATCCGGGACCTTGCAGCTTTTTGATGAGTCTTATAATTTCACCGGTGACAACGCCAGTTCCAATACCATTATGACTTTGTCGCATTATATTTACAAAACCTGTTTCGTCGGCAAGCCGAATTTCGGCTATGCTTCGGCATTGTCCGTATTTATACTGATTACCATCGCCATTCTAACCGCCATCCAGATGAAAGTAGGTGATAAGCGTGACTAAATTAAAGACCTTTTTAACTTATACTTTCTTAATCCTTGCCAGTTTTATTTCGGCATTTCCGCTATACTACATGGTAAGCGGAGCGACCAATGCCAGTATTGATATTGTTCGAGGACGCTTGATTCCGGGTACGTATTTGCTTGAGAATTTCAAGGAACTGATGGCGAATCAGAATCTCATGCTTGCCATGTACAATTCTTTCAAGAATGCCGTTCTCGTAACCATACTCTCGCTTTTGATCTGTTCCATTGCAGGTTATGGTTTTGAAATCTATCACGACAAGCATAAGGATCGCTTGATGGGCGTGTTGCTGCTTGCCATGATGCTGCCGTTTGTCGCTTTGATGATTCCGCTGTTCAAACTGTTTTCATCATGGAAAATGATCAATACCATGTATGCATTCATACTGCCTGCGATCTCAACGCCATTTATGATTATGCTCTTTCGGCAAGCTGCCAGATCCTTCCCGCATGATATCATTGAGGCGGGACGCATTGACGGTTTGAATGAATTTCAGATCTTTTTTACGATGTTTGTACCTGTGATGAAGTCCACATACGGTGCTGCCATGACGGTGACCTTTATGAATGCATGGAACAATTATCTTTGGCCGAAGATCATCTTTCAGACCAATGAGTCCGTGACCATGCCCATGTTGGTTGCCAACTTGAAAAGCACGTATTCCGTGGATTACGGAATGCTGATGCTTGGAGTACTGATCTGTACTCTGCCGACCGCATTTATCTTCTTTGCATTGCAAAAGAGTTTTTCCGATGGATTAACGGGTGCGGTCAAGTAATATTTTTCGATCGGGAGATATGAAGTGAATACACACAAAACTTATTTTTCAAAGGACGAGCATTGCCTCGATCACCTGTTGCTTTTGGCAAATCTGGCGTTTGCCAAAAGCTTATCTTTGATTTCGGACGATTCTTTGGAAGCCTTGGAAGAACGCAGATGCCGAAAAAATCGGGAATGCGAATCCAAAAAAGCTTCGGGAGAGATCGTCTACGGTCTGACACATTATTCCAAACGTGCCTATGCCGAGTACGAAATGCTGTCATTTCGACTGCTGTTTGCATCCGGCGCGGATGCGATCCGGGCACATTTTTCGTATGCCCCCATTTCTTACGAAGACAAACAGTCCTACTATCGCAATCATCCGCAGCTGTTTACCCGTGCGGCAGGGGATTCTTTTACTTTCGAAGAAGTCGAAAACATCATTGAAAAAAAAATACGGGAAAAGGAGTATGACGCACATGTGCAGAACATTTTACATCAGCTCAAGGCGCGGAAATGATCAAAACGACGGATGCAGTGCCGAAACCGCTTTTAAAACTCTGCATCGCATGAATCGGGAAGACCTGACTGCCGGTACGCGAATTCTTCTTGAGCGGGGTTCGGTGTTTTTCGAAGAGTATTTGCAGATTCGCCAAAGCGGCACAGAGGACAATCCGATTATCATCGATGCATATCATGACGGAGATGATCCGATCATTCACACCGAAAGTCAGGGCTTATGGTATCAGAATTACGGCACACCGTTGGACAGCCCTACGCACCTGAGCGAAGCATACGTTTCCTCCGCAATCTTATTGTATGATGCATGCTTCGTGCATATCAAGAACCTGGAGTTGACCAATCGCTCCAAAGACATCATCGGCGAGGAATATTCCTCCGCCCATAAACTGAACAAGACCGGTATTTCCGTAATCGCCAAAGATCGGGGGGTGGTCTGCGGTCTTCGAATCTCGAATGTCTATATCCATGATGTACATGGAAATGTGTATGACAAGCATCTGAACAACGGCGGTATTTGTTTTGCCGCTCTGAAGCCCTGCGATGAAACTCTCGCCGAAGCGGCAAGGTTTCGAGATATTGTGATTTCGGACTGCATGATACAGAATGTATCTCGCTGGGGAATTTTTGTAGGATATACATACTTACATGCGAAGTTTTCGGACACCTATCTGGATGCCAACATCTATCACCGATTCGGGCATGAAAAGATCTCGATAGTCAACAATTATGTAAAGCAGATCGGAGGAGACGGCATTTGCGTGATGTATGCCCTGAATCCTCTTGTCGAACACAATATTGCCGACAGCGTTGCGATGGAAATGAACGACAGTGTATATACCATGCCGAAAGACCGGCAGGGCAAGGTCGCTGCCGGAATCTGGCCATGGAAATGCAAGAATGCATTATTCCGCTATAATCTTGTCCGGGATACCAAGCTGAATCAGGACGGCATGGCTTATGATGCCGATTCCGGCGACGGCACGATTTATGAATACAATTACAGCCGGCAAAATGAAGGCGGCTGCATTATGTTTTGTCTGGAACAATCGGTGAATAATATCTTCCGACATAATGTCAGCTTCGATGATCTTGGCGGTCTGATCAGCCCGACGGGCAATCCGGATGCACGGATTGAACACAATCGCTTTATCAAGAGAAAGAGTACACCATTGTTCCGAAAGAATATGGATGACGGGAAGTATGAACTTTTGGATAATGAGATTATCGAGATGGGATGACCAAAGAACTTTTCAAGGAATTGCTTTGAGCTGTATGCGCTATGATCGTCATACAGCTCGCGAAATGTCTCGTATCCACTCATGCAGGTATGGCATTCGTTTTATTTTCACCATTGCAAAAATCAGTTAGCCGCGCAAAAGAAACAGCCTCATTGCCTGTTCCGCCGCAGCCGCCAGATTACTCCTGGCAGTGTCCGGGTGCATTGCTTCCTCCAGAGTGGAAATTCCTCTTACAATCGGGAAGAAGGCATCGATTCCTTTTTCATTGCATGCCCCCGCATCCTTGGTAACGCCGCCCGCAAATGCAATCACCGGTTTATTGTGTTTTTTTGCAAGCTGTGCCACACCTACCGGTGCCTTTCCCATTGCGGTCTGATAATCCAGCATCCCCTCACCGGTAATCACCAGATCGGCTTCTTTGATATAATCCTCAAGTCTTGTCTCTTCCTGAACAATCCGTATCCCCGATTTCAACTCGGCATTGATGAATGTGAGAAAAGCAAAGCCGAGACCGCCCGCCGCGCCGGTTCCCGGAAATTCCATATCGGCATTCGGAAATTTCTCTCTGACCATCGCCGCGTAATGCGACATCCACTGATCCATTTCCACAACCATGGCGGGTGTGGCACCCTTTTGCGGACCATATACTGCGCTGCACCCTTTCGCTCCGCAAAGAGGATTGGTGACATCACATGCAACGCGGAATGTACACTCCTTCAATTGCGGCAGTACATTGTCATCTGTAATTCTGTCGATTTCTTTCAGCCCCTTTGCTCCGAACGAAACCTGTCTGCCCTCTCTGTCCAAAATTCCGAATCCGAGAGCCTGAAGCATTCCGATTCCGCCGTCGTTGGTGGCGCTTCCCCCGATCCCGACAATAAATCTGCGACAGCCTTTTTGAATCGCGTCCCGAATAACCTCCCCTACGCCATAGGTTGTCGCATCCAGAGGATTTAATTCATCTCTTGGAATCAAGGTAATTCCTGCCGCTCCGCTCATCTCGATGATTGCCGTCATGGAATCACGAATCATGCCGTACTCACAATTCACCGGTGCACCGAGTGGACCGGTGACCGATACATACTCCTTGCTTCCCTTCATACCGGTCACCAAGGCATCCACTGTACCCTCACCTCCGTCCGCCAAAGGCCTGACCATGACTTCGATACCCGGGTCGACTCTGCAAAATCCCTCCGCTGCCGCATTTCCCGCCTCAATGGATGTAAGACTTCCTTTAAAAGAATCAATCGCCGTTACTACTTTCATACATTTTCTCCTTTCCAAGGTTCAACCGAGCTTTTTTCTTAGACTCGTTTTTCACAGGTCATTTGACACTATCGGTACCATCTTGTTTCCTTCATTTTTTTCTTAATATATCTTTATTGTAGAACAAATCTCCCGAATATGATATATTCTATATACTATATTTTCGTCAATGCTTTTCTTAAATTATGTTATACAAAACATTGAAAACAAAGTAAGAGGAGGAAGAAAATGAGCGTTACAATTTCCAGACAGCTTGCGCAGCAGATCGTGGATACCATTCATGATATATGCAACTATAATATTAATTTTATCCATCCGGACGGGACGATTTTAGCCTCTTCCAATTCCGGGCGAATCGGTACGTTTCACGAGATCGGAAAAAAAGCTGCCGCGAGCGGACAGACCATCGAGGTGAGCTCGGACGAGGATTATTCCGGAACGAAAAAAGGAATCAATATTCCGATCTATCACCGTCAGTCGGTGCTTGCCGTGATCGGAATCACCGCCGACCCGGCAGAAGGGAGAAAGTATGCACATCTGGCGGAACGAATTACCGCACTTCTCCTTCATGAACAGGAGCTTTTTGAGTATTCCCGCAATATTGATGAACAAAAGCTTTATGTGATTCGCTCTCTGCAAAACGGCGACTTTGACAATCGAGACTATCTGCGGGAATGCCTGAAACAATTCCATGTCAATGAGCGACTTAGCCATCGCATGGTTTGCATTCAGATCAATACCAAATTTAATCCGCTGAATCTGTCCATGTTGACGCAGCAAGTACAGGCATTATTCGGATCCATGCATCAGGAGGTTCATGCCTTTCTCTATCCCAATCAATTTGCCGCTCTGATCAGCGATGCCGCCTTCCGGCAAAATGACGCCATGCTCCGGAAATTTGCCGCAGAACATCACCCGATTTTGAAAACCGCAATCGGCGGACTTCGTCCTCTGTACCTCTGCGGTGAGTCCTGGGATAATGCGCAAGTCGCCCTGTCATCCATTGAAAAAAAGAAAGAAACCAATTTTGTCCTTTATGATGAAATGAAGCTGGAACTGCTTCTTTCCGGAATGAACAAAGATCGAAAAGCGGAATTCCGAAAGATGATCCTGAAAGAACTGGATGAAAAAGATCTCGCCTTCCTTTTTGCCTACTATGAAACGGATATGTCTCTGACTCAAACTGCCAAAATTTTTTTTCTGCATAAAAATACAGTTCAGCAAAAGCTGAACCGTATTTATGAAAAAACAGGACTCAATCCCAGAAAATTCCGGGATGCCGTGCTGCTGTATCTCGGAATGCAGGAATGAGAACCCCGGATCACACGGATTTGCAGAGGGATTTACCGCTTTGCAAATCCGGCACGGGAAACGCTTTTGCATTTCTCTAAAACAAAGGACTGAATACCCTCAATACCGCCTGCGCCAGATTGATGATCGGACTCGTCTTTCGATTGTTCAAAGTCACCTCTTCACTGATTGCAAACGTATTCAGGCAATCCTGCTTTAATGCCGCAATCGCATCCACATCCATTAAAAATGTTCCGCATTCGAAATGCAGATACAGGCTTCGATAATCCATGTTTATGGTGCCCACAACCGCCAGCCTGTCATCCGACACATAGCTTTTCGCATGTATAAATCCCGGCGTATACCGGTAAATCCTGACTCCCGCCTCCAATAGCGGCTTGAAATAGGATTCCGTAAGCATGTAAACCGCCTTCTTGTCCGGTATTTTCGGAACCACAATCCGGACATCCAAACCTCTCTTGGCAGCCAGAGTCAACGCAACCGTCATTTCATGATCGATCATCAAATACGGAGTGAATATGTATACATAATCACGCGCCTGCCAAAGTATGTCCATATACAGATTTTCGGCGATCTGTTCGTTATCCAGAGGAGAATCCGAAAACGGCTGAACATACCCTTCGGCTTTTACCGTACGATTCGGAAGATATTTTTTGATATCCACTTTCCCTCTGTCATAGGCATGCCATACGGACAAAAACATCAGCGTCAGATTGCGCACCGCTTCTCCCTCCAGACGAAGCCCCGTATCCTTCCAATGTCCCAGCTTACTGTCCTGATTGATGTACTCGTCCGCAATGTTGATTCCCCCGTTATAGCCGACATTTCCGTCTATCACCAGAATCTTTCTGTGATCTCTGTTATTCATGCCGAGTGCCAGCACGGGAACGAGAGGGTTGAAAGTTATCACCTTAACCCCGCATTCCTGTTTCAAAGACTTCTTAGTGCAGATTCAGTACGAACTTTACGAATGCAGGATCATCGTGATTTACGATCTCGCTGTGTCCCAAATCCTTTTTTGCCACTATTGCCATTTCTTCTTTGGTAAGCGCAAAATCCCAGATATCTATATTCTGCTCCATGCGTTCCACATGGACGGACTTCGGGATGATGGACACACCTCTTTGTACGTTCCAGCGAAGCACCACCTGCGCCGCGCTCTTACCGTATTTCTTTCCGATCTCAGTAAGCTTTGGATCGGTAAAAATACCGTGTTTCCCTTCTGCCAAAGGTCCCCACGCCTGCGGTACGACCCCGTAGGACTTCATATTTTCAAGGGCAGCTTCCTGAGCAAAGAACGGATGAAGCTCCACCTGATTCACCGCCGGAATCACTTCTACCGTTTCGCAGAAATTGGCAAGGATGGCGGGGTAGAAATTCGAAACACCGATCGCCTTTGCAAGTCCTTCCTGATAAGCCTTTGTGATGCCTCTGTAAGCGGCAAAATAATCCTTCATGGGCTGATGCAGAAGAATCAGGTCAACATAGTCCATATCCAGTTTTTTCAGGGAAGTTTTTACAGCCTGATACGCTGTATCTTCATTCACCATGTCATTGACCCAAACTTTGGTCGTAATGAAAAGGTCTTCCCTTGTGGTCAGCCCGTCGGCAATTGCCCCGGCAACTCCCTTTCCGACCGCTTCTTCATTGGCGTAAGCAGCCGCCGTATCCAGCAGGCGATAGCCCGTCTTGATCGCATCATAGACAACCTGTTCACACTGTCCGGCATCCGGTATCTGGAACACCCCGAATCCCTCAAGCGGCATCTTTGCTCCTGTGTTAAGTGTAATGTACTCCATGGTAAAGTCCTCCTTTTATTCTGTCAGTTGTTGAATCCGTTTTCTAAAAGCCATGTATCCAGCTTTGCGATGTCCTTATTAAACAGCCCCGGGCGGGTGTCTGCATTTCTTGCGCTCTTCTTCGCATCTGCGATGGATGTTGTAAAATAACCCGGATCATCGGTATAGGAATTGGCGAAGACATATATCGCTTTGCCCCTCCAGTCCGGATAGGATTCCAGGAATGTCCATACCGGCATCGGGGATGTATACCACCAGATCGGAAAAGCCAGGATGACGCGATCATATCGGCATATATCCGGAAGAGGCATCTTTACCTCCGGTCTGATCTTCCCCTCAATCTCTTCCTTCGCCTCCACATAGGCACAGGTATTATAGTCTTTGCTGTAAGGTATCTGCCGCTCCAGTCGGAACCATTCCCCACCGGTCTTCTTTGCAATGTTCTTTGCTGTTTTTTCCGTATTGCCGCTCCACGAAAAATATACGATAAACGTATTCATTGCTCCCTCCCTCGTTGTTTCGGTTATATCCATATTATAAGTAGATAATGGAGTTTTTGTAAAATCAAACTTGCGTATAAAAATATACTTTTAGCGTATATTGTTTTGATATATAATATGTAAAAGACTTTAAGAACGGAGGATTCATCATGATCGAGACATATCTTCTGGAGCACCTTGCCGCATTCAAACAATACAAAACTTTATCCGAAGCGGCACAGCAGGTGCATGTGACACAGCCTACCATGACCCGCTCCATGACCAAACTGGAGGATATTTTCGGCGTCTCACTCTTTACAAGAAAAAAGAAAAGGCTGCATTTGAATGACAATGGAGAACTTGCCGCAAAGTATGCTTTGGAAATACTTGAGATGCAGGATAAGATGTTTTCCCAAGTACGGCAGCTTGACAGGCTCTCAAAAACCATAGCCGTCGGCTCCATAGCGCCCGGCCCCGTTATGGAACTGACTCCGCTCCTTACAAACATTTTCTCCGGAATGACAGTATCTACGGAATTAAAGAACGAAGAGGAACTGTTGCAAGGACTGAAAAACGACATCTATCAGATGATCATTCTTTCGCACCCTGTAAAAGATGATGGCTGCCTTGTGCAAAAATGCGGCTCGGAACAGCTCTGCGCCTCTTTAGTGCCGACACACCCTCTTGCAGAAAAGAACACGCTTTCTTTTCGGGATCTGAACGGAGAAAGCTTCCTTATGGTTTCCGAAGTCGGAATGTGGGATGGCATTGTCCGTACCAACATGCCCGATTCACGTTTCCTGCTTCAAGACAGCCCGGATGAACTGGCGGAAGTGGCAAATTCATCCACCATGTCAGGTTTTTCCACAGACCTGACATTACGCGTGCTCGGCGGTCGCGGTAATCGTATCAACATACCATTCTCGGATGCCGAAAGTTATGCGGACTACTACTGCATTTGCAAGGAGTCCAAGAAAAACGAGTATCAACGATGGTTCGACACACTTAAGCGCAGAGTGAACAACTAAGCCCAAATTTCTTGTTGTGCCACAACTTTTGGTTCCCGGCCGGTATACTTAAGAGCAATCTCCCCTTTTGCCGATTATTGTGGATTTTTATATGTATAGCGCAGCCGTCCGACAGTATTATTTCCATAGTCGATGGCTGCGACCGGACAATGATTCAGACATCGCAGGCAATTATCGCAAGTCTTTTGCTCCCATACAGGCTTTCCTTCTTTCATCCGTATTGCTGAAACCGGGCAATTCTTCGCACATATTCCACAGGAAATACATGCTTTTGAAACGCGGAAGGAAGAGGTATCTCGATATTTTTGATACATCTTACGTACCATGGGCGAGAAAAGCCGTACCAGAAAATTGCTTCTGTATGTATGTGCAGTTCCCAGGATAATCCGGTTCAGATTCTCTTCCGACCTTTTCAGTTTGGCTTTCTGTGTACTCGTATCCGGAATGGAGTGTAAAATCGAATAATTTGTAACCATGACCAGTTGATAAATGTCCGGTCTCGGCAGGGATTTTTTTGCAAATATATCTTCCAATTGTTTGTCTGCAGCTCCCAAAAAACCTCCGCAGGTCATGATAAACGTGATTTTTGCGACATGAAGAAACCTGGTTTCCATAAGAAATTGCTCAACTACATCCGATACACCCCAGAAACAATTAAAGGTAACAAAGAAAAGCTCTTCATTTTGTAAATCAAGCGTTTTTTCCCGAATTGATAAAATATCCGCTGATTTCATGTGAAAAGTCTCGCTAAGCCGTTTTGCAACATGTTCCGAGTTTCCGGTTGAACTATAGTATAAAATCATTTCCTACCCCTTCCGTTTTTTTACAGTCGCTTCCCGCCGCTAATGGCAGTGTGGGAAGCGGCTGTCCATTCCTTTATAAAAATATGATGTGGAAGATTCCTGCAATCCGGATTGCAATACCAAGCTGTGACGCGGCATTTTTAAGATCGATTTCATCAAGAAGGCGTAAAGTTTCTTCCTTAAAGGTTTTATTGCACTGCATCAATCTTTCCTCCGCAAAATAACAGCAGGAAAGACAAATGCCTTCCTGCTGCTTCAATAAACCGAATATTATCGTATTCGCCCGTCTTTATCAAATCTTCTTCTGAGTGCAATTTCCGTAGCAAGAGGGGCTCCCACAAACAAAAGGCCCTGTAATGTCATAATCATTCCACCGATGAATGCAACCATACCGATGGTATCCGAAATAACGAAAGTCAATGCAATAACCGATATCGGCACCATAAGAAATCCGACAAGAATAT
>JBHAEV010000151.1:0-9644 GCA_041855735.1 Lachnospiraceae bacterium | reverse complement strand
GGACTGATTGCACTTTCGGCATGTCTTGGGGGTGAGATTCCGAGCCTTTTGATGCGCGGTCAGTATTCCCTGGCAAAAGAAACCGCCATGCGCTACGAAGAGGTGTTCGGAAAGGATCATTATTATCTGGAATTGCAGGATCATCAGATTTTTGAACAAAAGCAGGTGAACCATGATCTGGTTCGGATGTCAAAGGAAACCGGAATTCCTTTGGTGGCAACCAATGATGTGCATTACATTCACAAAGAAGACTGGGTGGCGCATGATATTCTGCTCTGTATTCAGACCGCCAAAAAGGTCAGTGATACCCAGAGGATGAAATATCAGGAAGGGGAGTTTTATCTGCGTTCGGAAAACGAGATGAGAGCCTTGTTTGCGTATGCTCCGGAGGCGATTGCCAATACGGAAAAAATAGCATCCCTCTGCAATGTGGAGTTTGAATTCGGTGTCACCAAATTGCCGGAATACCCGCTTCCCGACAAGGAAGATGCATTTTCGTATCTGGAGAAACTGTGCAATGCCGGACTGATCAAGAGATACGGTGCGCCGGATGCAACGCTGAAGGAGCGTCTGGACTTTGAGTTGAATGTCATCAAAGAAATGGGCTATGTGGACTATTTTTTGATCGTATGGGATTTTATCAACTATGCCAAGAATCGAAACATTCCGGTCGGACCGGGCAGGGGGAGTGCCGCAGGCAGCATTGTGTCCTACTGCCTTGCGATTACGGACATCGATCCGATCAAATACCAATTGCTTTTTGAGCGTTTTTTGAATCCGGAGCGCATATCCATGCCCGATATCGATATTGATTTTTGCTATGAGCGCAGGCAGGAAGTCATTGACTATGTGGTACAAAAATACGGTGAGGACAAGGTTTGCCAGATTATCACATTCGGTACCATGGCGGCAAAAGGTGTCATTCGAGATGTCGGACGTGCGATGGAGATTCCTTACGCCAAATGCGATATGATTGCCAAACAGGTTCCGAATGATCTCGGAATGACTTTGAGCAGGGCGCTGATACAGAGCAACGATTTTCGGACGGGCTATGAAAGTGACGAGGAGATTCGCAATCTTGTGGATATGAGCATGAAACTGGAGGGATTGCCGCGACATTCCTCCATGCATGCCGCCGGCGTGGTGATTTCCAAACGGCCACTCGATGAATATGTACCTCTTGCCAAGGCTTCCGACGGGTCATTGACCACCCAGTTCACGATGACGACCTTGGAAGAGCTGGGACTTTTGAAGATGGATTTTCTGGGACTTCGTACTCTGACGGTAATCAAGAACACTGTGGATCAGATCAAGAGAAATTACGGTGTGGACATTGATTTGCAAGATCTGGATTATGATGACAAAGCGGTCTATGAATACATCGGTACCGGAAAGACGGAAGGGATTTTCCAGATCGAGAGCGCGGGGATGAGGAGCTTTATGAAGGAGCTCAAGCCGGAGAGCATCGAGGATGTGATTGCGGGCATTTCGCTGTACCGACCGGGTCCCATGGATTTTATACCGAAGTATATCAAAGGCAAGAATGACAAGTCGAATATTGTTTATGACTGCAAGGAGCTGGAGAGCATCCTTGCGCCGACCTACGGATGCATTGTATATCAGGAACAGGTGATGCAGATTGTAAGGGATCTGGCAGGCTATACGCTCGGACGCAGCGACCTGGTGAGAAGAGCGATGAGCAAGAAAAAGACTTCGGTGATGGAAAAGGAAAGGCAGAATTTTGTTTACGGCAATGCAAATGAGGGAGTAAAGGGCTGTGTCAACAACGGCATCGGCGAGAGTGTTGCCAACAAGATTTTTGACGAAATGACGGATTTTGCAAAGTATGCATTCAACAAATCGCATGCCGCCTGTTATGCGGTGGTGAGCTATCAGACGGCATGGCTGAAATACTATTATCCGAAGGAGTTTATGGCGGCCTTGCTGACTTCGGTGATGGACCGCACAAGCAAGGTGCTGGAATACATCATGGAGTGCAAGTCCATGGGCATTGCGATGCTGCCGCCGGACATCAATGAAGGATATTCCGGTTTTTCCGTGTCGGGAGACAGCATTCGTTTCGGGCTCAATGCCATCAAGGGAGTCGGACTCGGCGTGACGGATAAAATCGTGGCTTTGCGGGAAGCGGGCGGTAAGTTTGCTTCTTTGGAAGATTTTGTAAGCCGCATGTCTCAGAAAGAAGTCAATCGGAAAACGTTGGAGAATCTGATCAAAGCCGGTGCATTGGACAGTTTGCGCGGAAACCGCAGGCAAAAGATGATCTTGACCGTGGACTTACTGGAAGAGAAAAGCAGAAAAAGCAAAAAAGAGATTACCGGTCAGTTCAGCTTTTTTGACATCATGGATGAGGAAGAAAAAGAGGAATTCGGTCCGAAACTGCCCAATATCGAGGAGTTTGACAAGGCAGAGTTGCTGGCAATGGAAAAGGAAACCGTGGGTATGTATGTCAGCGGACATCCTTTGGAAGAATACCTGGATGTGCTGAAAACCAGAGTGACGGCATATACCGGTGATTTTGTATATGAAGAGGGAGAAGAGAGCCGTCTTTTCGAACAGCAGGAAGTTACGGTCGGAGGCATGATTGCCGGCATTGTCATCAAACAGACCAGAAACAATCAGGACATGGCATTCGTCACACTGGAAGATATGGTCGGAAGTGTGGAAGTGGTGGTGTTCCCGAAAGTATATGAGCGTGTTCGGGAATGGTTAAAGCCCGATGCCAAACTTTTTATGACCGGAAGAGTGCAGCTGTATGACAATCAGAATGCCAAACTTTTGCTGAATGTTGTTTCGGGCATGGAAGAGATCGGAAATGAACTGTGGCTTCAGTTTCAGACCAAGGAAGAGTTTTTCGATGAGGAATTTCGTGTGATGAAAATCTGCAACGGTTCCGGCAGGCAGGGAGCCGGCATAGTCTATGCCTATATCAGGGAATTGAAGCAGATTAAGGCAATCCGAAAAAATGTGGAAATCACCAAAGACATGGTGAATCGGCTGCTGGAATTCATGAAAGCCGAAGATATAAAGGTGCTGAATAAGGCGAAGAAATAAAGATTTTTCGCATTATACCGGAAAAAGTGAAGTGCTTTTGGCATGTAGCCGGGTGAGATTGTGTTATTTCACAATCTCACCCGGCCAGGTATTGATTCCGCCGATATTGTACACATTGGTGTAGCCCATGCCGATCAGTTTTTTTGCAGCCTGCCCGCTGCGATTGCCGCTGCGGCAGTATACCAGAATCAGCTGATCCTTATCCGGCAAAAGCTCCGGTTCCTGCGTGGTGATGTCCTCGTTCGGAAGATTGACGGAGTTTGGAATATGACCGTCGGCATACTCGGACGGGGTTCGCACATCCAGCAGAATCAGATTTGCATTTTCCTGCAAAAGCTGCATGGCCTCCTGTTGATCCATTTCCCGGTATACACCGGTTTCCGAGGCAGGGCTGTTGTTTGCCGTGCTTGCTTTTGAGGAAGTGTCGACGGCAAGGCTGCTGTCGGAAGTTTCACTGCCGCTGTTGCGTGTTTGTTCTGCGGATGCGCTTTGCGAGGTGTTTGCGCTTTGCGAGGTGTTTGCGCTCTGTAAGGTGTCTGCGCTCTGCGCACCTGGTGTGCCGCAGGCGGTAAGAAACAGGCTAAAGCCGAATATCAATAGTATTTTCTTCATAAATGACTCCTTGTTTTTTTTTCAGACAGGACTATTATACCTTGCACATGAAAAAAATCAATACAAATTAATTGCGTAAATGTAAATAAAACAGATACAGTTTAGAGAGAGGATGATTCCAAAATAAAGTTCTTGAAAAGATTTGTTAAATCAATTACAATAAGTACAGTTTTAAGACAAGAACAGTTCTTACGGTATCAAAAAACAGCGGTTCGCGGATAGCGGTTTTGCAGTCTTGGATGCCGGGCAGGAGGATAAGATGGGAGATAAGATAAAGACAATCGGGGTGTTGACAAGCGGCGGAGATGCACCGGGTATGAATGCAGCCATTCGTGCGGTGGTTCGGACGGCATTGCATAATGGAATCAAGGTAAAGGGGATCAAGAGAGGATTTGCCGGACTGTTGAATGAAGAGATCGAAGATATGAACAGTCACAGCGTGTCCGACATCATCGACAGGGGCGGTACGGTTTTATATACGGCAAGATGCCTGGAATTCAAGGAAGCGGAGTATCAGAAGAAAGGTGCGGATATTTGCAGAAAGCACGGAATTGACGGCGTTGTGGTAATCGGAGGTGACGGTTCTTTCCAGGGTGCTGCCAGACTTACCGAGAACGGAATCAATACCATTGCGCTTCCGGGAACGATTGACCTTGACATTGCCTGCACCGATTATACCATCGGTTTTGATACGGCGGTCAACACGGCGATGGAGGCGATTGATAAGATCAGGGATACTTCCACATCGCATGAGCGTTGTTCCATCATTGAAGTGATGGGCAGAAGTGCGGGATATATCGCGCTTTGGTGTGCGATTGCAAACGGGGCGGAAGATGTGCTGCTTCCGGAAAAATACGATTTCGACGAAGAGCAGGTGATCAAGAAGATTCTGACCACGAAATCACAGGGCAAGAAGCATCATATTATCATCAATGCCGAGGGAATCGGGCATTCCACATCCATGGCAAAGCGAATCGAGGCGACCACCGGCATGGAAACCAGGGCGAGCATCCTGGGGCATATGCAAAGAGGCGGTACTCCGACCTGTAAGGACAGAGTGTATGCTTCGATTATGGGCTCCATGGCAACGGAGCTGTTGTTAAAGGGAAAATCCAATCGTGTAGTGGCATATAAGGGCGGCGAGTTTGTGGACTTCGATATTATGGAGGCATTGCAGATGAAGAAGGAAATCAGCCCTTATACCTATTATGTTGCCACCAACCTGGTGCGGTAAATCATGGGAGACGGGGTCGTACTTTGCGGCGCAAACTCCTACAACGAAAAATATTATTTTAATGAGAAGTTTCGGGCACTGCCGGACGAGATTCAGGATGAACTTCGCATCATGTGCGTGAGTTTTACGGAAATCGTCGGCGGTGTGTTGACGATGGAATTTAATCCGGAGGGTGAGCTGCTTTTTAAAGTAAATGTTGAGGATGGGGATTATCTGTTTGATGAGATAGAGAGCGGAATTCAAATTTCAAGAATGCAAAGAAAAAAAGAGGAACTGCTTTTGAAATTGGAAACCTATTATAAAATTGTGTTTTTAAAGCGGTATGAAAATGACAAAACGGATGTCCGGGATCGGATTTGATGCAAATTGGTTTCATATGGCGAAGTCTGATCGGGAATTGAAAGAAAGTTTGGGAAAATGGATTTACGTTTTAAGATTAAAGATATCGAAATAAAAGGCGGATTATGCCTTGGACCCATGGCAGGTGTAACAGACCTGCCATTTCGCATGCTGTGTAAGGAGATGGGGTGCGGACTTCTGACCACGGAGATGGTCAGCGCAAAGGCGATTAGTTATCAAAATAAAAATACCTTTGCGTTAATGCGTACAACGGGGAAGGAAAGTCCGGTTGCACTGCAGTTGTTCGGCTCGGATCCCGGGATTCTGGGTGAAGTATGTGAAAAGGTCAGCCATGAGGGATGGGATTTTCTGGATTTGAATATGGGTTGTCCCATGCCGAAGATTGTCAACAACGGAGAGGGATCCGCTTTGATGAAAGACGAGAAACTCACTCATCGGGTGCTGAGCGCGATGGTGAAGGCATCCGCAAAACCGGTGACCTTGAAGATTCGAAAGGGCTTTGATGACGAACATGTCAATGCGGTGGAAATTGCAAGGATTGCACAAGATGCCGGTGTCGGCATGATTGCGGTACATGCCAGAACGAGGGAACAGTACTACGGCGGAATGGCGGATTGGAATATCATCAGGGAGGTAAAGCGGGCGGTAACGATTCCCGTGGTCGGCAATGGGGATGTGACAAATGGAGCATCCGCACTGCGGCTTTTGGAAGAAACCGGATGCGACGGTGTGATGATTGCAAGAGCGGCACAGGGAAACCCATGGATTTTTCGGGAAGTTGACACATTTCTGCGAGAAGGCGTACAAGTTGAGCGACCAAGTAAGGACGAAGTGGTTGACATGATTTTGAGACATCTGCATCTGCAGATTGCACATGACGGAGAGTATCTGGGAATACGGCAGATGCGCAAACACATCGCATGGTACACGCATGGCAGAAAGGGCTCTTCTTCTTTGCGGGAGAAAATCAATCGGATTGAACATTTGGAGGAACTGGTATCGACTTTGGAAGAGTTTAGGAGGAGTACGACATGAGCGAAACAAAAACAAGCAGGGCGGATAGGTATTTTTACCGGAATTTAAAACAGATTCTGGAATACGGCTATGGGGACGATTCGCAATCGGTTCGGCCGCATTGGGCGGACGGCACTCCGGCACATACGAAGTACATTCTGAATGTACAGGAAACCTATGATTTAAGCCGTGAATTGCCGATCACCTCTCTTCGTCCGATTGCCTGCAAGATGGCGTTCGGTGAAATTCTGTGGATTTACCGCGATGCGAGCAATGATCTGAATGTCCTTCGGGACAAATACGGCGTGACATGGTGGGACAGCTGGGATATCGGGGATCGCACCATCGGCAGCTGCTACGGGCATACGGTAAGGAAATACAATCTGTTTGAAAATCTAATTCGAGAGTTAAAAACGAATCCGTTCAGCCGCAGGCATATCATGAGTTTATGGCAGAATGATGAATTGCAAGAACAGCACGGTCTGGATCCCTGCTGCTTTATGACAACCTGGAGTGTAACCGGGGATAAGGGAATTTACCGTCTGCATTTAAAACTGGAGCAAAGATCCTCCGATTACATCGTGGCAGGTCATATCAATAAGATGCAGTATGCGGCATTGCAAATGCTCGTCGCGAGAGAGGTCGGCATGGAAGTCGGAACATTCACCCATTCGGTAACCAATCTGCACATCTATGACCGCCATGAGGATGCGGCAAGGGAATTGATTCGACGTTTTGAAGAGGAATTGCCGAAAATCGAATTGCCGAATCCGACTTTGAAACTGAAAGAGGGAACAACACTGCAAGATATTATGCCGGGGGATTTTATATTGGAAGATTATAAACCTTTGGAGAAGTTGCCGAGATTGGAATTGGCAATCTAGGAAGGAGCAGGATGAGTCAGAATAAAATCGGGTTTCATTTGATTGTTGCGACGGGAGAAAACGGAGAAATCGGGATCGGCAATGAGCTTCTCGGTCACTTTCCGACGGATATGGCACATTTTAAGGAGAAGACTCTGCATTCGGTTGTGATTATGGGACGAAAAACGTTTGAATCACTTCGCATCAAACCACTTCCGAAACGAGAGAATATCGTAATTACAAGGAATGAGAATTTCTCATATCCGGGTGTATATGCGGCACATTCCGTGGAGGAGGCGACAGGAAAAGCAAGGGATTTGTCAACCGGAAAATGCCCGGTGTTTGTCATCGGGGGAGCGGAGATTTACCGGGAATTTATCCGAAACGAGGGGATTGACCGAATCTATCTGACAAAGATACACAAGTCTTTTGAACAGGCGGATCAATTTATCGAGCTTCCGGACAATTGGCGGGTGACAGAGTCAAAGTCCGTATTTGCGGACGGTGTGGATATGGATTTTGTCACACTTGAGAGATAGAGTCGATGTCAAGGTGTAATGCATGGAAGCTGAGGTGGATGCTTCATTCAAACATGCCGTGGAAAAAAGTGCAACACCTGTGTTAGATCCAACGACTGAACCTTTGGGACAGAGAACTTGAAAAAAAACGCTTGACAAAAAACTCTAACTAGTGATAATATACCGATATCAAAGATACGGGAGGTATGAGGATGGATAAGCTGGAGATGGAAGAGTCGATGCTTGTAATCGGATTACATCGCATTGTGTCAAAGATGGACAAAGAAACGAAGCGTATCTGTAAAAGGCACAGTCTGTCACTCGGACAGTTTATGGTTCTTGAAGCCCTCGATCATAAGGGGAGTCTTACGGTCGGAGAGGTGAAAGATTATGCTCTGAGTTCGGACGGAACCATACCCGTCATTACCGGAAATCTGGAAAAGATGGGATATATCACCAAGCTTCAGGACGAGAAGGACAAGCGCAGATTTATGCTGGAAATCACCCCGAAAGGCAGGGAGATTGTGCGTCAGGTCTATCCGGAAAACAATCGGATGTTAAGCAATCTTTTGGAGATTTGGACAAAAGAGGAGAAAAAAACTCTGGTGCATTTAATCAGAAAATACAGGAGTACATCAGGAAAGCAAAAGAGTTTCCCCGGCCGGGCGTAATTTCAAAAAAACCGGCAGCTTCGTTGAGAAAAGAACCAAAAAACGGATGTATTTATTTAGGAGGTCAAAATGGCTATTTACGAAAGTTTAAAGAAACGCAGAACATATTATGGGTTAAACAAGGAATTACCGGTCAGTGTCGAAGAAGTGAAAAAGACCGTGGAGGAGGTAACCCGGCTTGTGCCGGACGCTTTTGATATGAAGAGCGCCAGAGTGGTAACGGTATTCGGGGAAAAGCAGGATGAACTGTGGAACAGGATTTTTGAAGTATTCGGCGGCAATGTGCCGAGAGAAAAGATTGACGGATTTAAGGCGGCAGCCGGAACCGTTCTTTACTTCTACGATGAGGATGTTATAAAGGCATTGCAGGAGAAATTTTCCCTGTATGCGGATAATTTTCCGGTGTGGGCAAATCAGGCAAACGGGATGCTCCAGATCAGCATTTGGACGGCCCTCAGAGATCTCGGCATCGGCGCAAACCTGCAACATTACAATCCGGTGATCGATGATGCCGTAAAGCAAATGTTGAATCTTCCGAACAGCTGGAAACTGATTGCACAGATGCCATTCGGAGGAATTGTGGCAAAGCCGGATGCAAAGGCAACAGAAAACATCGAAAACAGAGTAAAGTTTTTTTAGAAAGTGATACCATATAGAAGGCGATACCGCACGGACAACTTCCGATGCGGTATCGCTTTTTGCATCTGTCCTTCGTTGCCTGTTAGGATGCAAGGCAAAACGGCTGCTGTTTTCGCGTCCCGAAAATGGAATTGTCCCGGATTCGATATCGGATTATAATGGAGGCATGGAATATCGAAAACAGGAGGCGATTATGCGCAGGGAAGAATTTTTGCAGGGAACCAGAACATTGCAATGGGAGAGAAAACTTCTGGATTTGAGTTTGAGAAATATGCTCATCAGTATGCGCTTTACCAAGTCGGTGGTACCGATTCTCGCAGAAGATCTGGCGGTGATTGAGGATGCGCTATCGGACGGTGAGGAGTTTAAAATATTGCCGCGTCCCGACAATATGCCGATCGAGGAAGGGACGATTTCGGTGGAAGCCATGACAAGCCTTGGGGAGTTTTCCGGGTATATTGCATCGGAGGGGAAGCATAAACGGCTGTATTCTTTGTACAATGAGGCGGAGCTGGCGGTCAGTCTGACAAAATTGTACCGCTCTGCCAGGACTTCACTGGAGGAAAACGGTGCAAGCACACTCTACCTGACACTTGGCCTGCTGCGCTGGTTTGACAGCAAGAAGAATGACAGGAGCGTAAGATATGCGCCGCTCATCCTT